>CAYHRW010000131.1:4829-7748 GCA_964359105.1 uncultured bacterium | reverse complement strand
CCGCCGGCCTTGCCGACGTCCTCGCCGAGCACCACCACGCGCGGATCCTCGCGCAGCGCGATGCGCAGCGCGTCCTGGATGGCCTGCACCATGGTCATCTGGGGCATGGGGATCTCCCGATGTCGGATGGAAGGACGCGGGAGGTTAGCCGAAGCGCCGCGGGCTCGGCAAACCGACCGCGCCGGAGGCGCGGGATTTAGCTTGACCGAAGAACCCAATTAGCCGAGGCTAACGCATGCCATGCCTCCGCTCACCCGCTCGCGCCAGGACTACCTCAAGGCGCTCTTCGCGCTCGCGCCCGCCGGCGAGGCGGTGCCCACCTCGCGGCTGGCCGCGCAGCTCGGGGTCTCGGCGCCCTCGGTCACGAACATGCTCGCGCGGCTCGCCGAGGAGCGGCTGGTCTCGCACGCGCCGCGCGCCGGGGCGCGGCTGACGGCGCGCGGGCGGCGCGCGGCGCTCGGCATGGTGCGGCGCCACCGCATCCTCGAGACCTTCCTGGTGAAGGTGCTGGGGCTCGACTGGACCGAGGTGCACGACGACGCCGAGGTGCTCGAGCACCACATCAGCGACCGCGTGCTGGCGGCCATCGACCGGCTGATGGGCCACCCCGGCGAGGACCCGCACGGACATCCCATCCCCGACGCGAAGGGCCGCCTGGCGCGCCGCGCGCTCACGCCGCTCGCCGCGCTGCCGCGCGGCGCGCGCGCCACGGTGCGCGAGATCCGCGACGCCGACGGCCGGCGCATGGCGCGCTGGAAGGAGGTGGGCCTGGTCCCGGGTGCCGACGTGCGGGTGCGCGAGGTGCGCGCGCTCGAGGACGTGTTCGAGCTCGAAGTGGCCGGGCGCCGCGTGGTGACCGGCAGCGAGGGGCTGGACGGCGTGCTGGTCCAGCCCGCGCGCGTGGAGAGTCATGGCGCCCGAGGCTGAGACCCGCTCGCTGCCCGAGGTGCACGGCTCGGTCGCCGTGCCGGCGAACGGGAGCTGGCTGCGCCGCCTGTTCGCGTTCGCGGGGCCCGCGTACCTGGTGAGCGTGGGCTACATGGACCCGGGCAACTGGGCCACCGACCTCGCCGGCGGGGCGCGCTTCGGCTACCAGCTGGTCTGGGTGCTGCTCATGAGCAACCTCATGGCGGTGCTGCTGCAGACCCTGGCGGCGCGCCTCGGGGTGGTGACCGGCAAGGACCTCGCGCAGGCCTGCCGCGACTACTACCCGCGCCCGCTGGTGATCCCGCTGTGGGCGCTGTGCGAGGTGGCGATCGTGGCCTGCGACCTCGCCGAGGTGCTGGGCGCGGCGATCGGCCTCAAGCTCCTGTTCGGCATCCCGCTGCTGTGGGGCGTGATCATCACCGCTCTGGACGTGCTGATCCTGCTCGGCCTCTCGCGCCTCGGGATGCGGCGCATGGAGGCGTTCATCATCATGCTGGTCGCCACCATCGGTGCGTGCTTCGCGATGGAGATGGTGCTGTCGAAGCCCGGGCTCGGCGACATCCTGCGAGGCCTCCTCCCGCGCGGCGACGACGGCCGCCCGAGCCTGCTGGCGCGCGACCCGGCCGGCGGCTGGTCGGTGCTGGGGCTCCGGCACGACTCGCTCTACATCGCGATGGGCATCCTCGGCGCCACCGTGATGCCGCATAACCTCTACCTCCACAGCGCGCTGGTGCAGAGCCGGCGCGTGGGGAAGACCGTCGCGGGCAAGCGCGAGGCCGCGCGCATGAACCTGGTGGACTCGGCGGTGGCCCTGAACGCGGCCTTCTTCGTGAACGCCGCGATCCTGGTGCTGGCCGCGGCCGCGTTCCACTCGAGCGGGCACCAGGACGTGGCGCGGCTCGAGGACGCGCACCGGCTGCTCGCGCCGCTGCTCGGCAGCGGGCTCGCCGCGACGCTGTTCGCGGTGGCGCTGCTGTGTTCCGGGCAGTCGAGCACGATTACCGGCACGCTCGCCGGGCAGATCGTGATGGAGGGCTTCCTGCGCCTCCGCATCCGCCCGTGGCTGCGCCGGCTCATCAGCCGCGGGCTCGCCATCGTGCCCGCCGTGCTGGTCCTCGGGCTCCGGGGCCCGGGCGCGGTGGACGAGCTGCTGGTGCTCTCGCAGGTGGTGTTGAGCCTGCAGCTCGCGTTCGCGGTGGTGCCGCTCGTCGTCTTCACCAGCGACCGCCGCCGCATGGGAGAGCTCGTGAACCCCCCGTGGGTGATCGCGGCGGCCGTGGTGGTGACCGCGCTCATCGTGGGGCTCAACGCGAACCTGGCGGTGCAGGAGGTGGGGCGGTGGTTCGCGGCGGCGCCGGACGCCTGGTGGCTCCGCGCGCTCGTGCTGCCGCCGGTCGCTGCGCTGGCGCTCCTGCTCGCCTACCTCGTGCTCTCCCCGCTGCTGCAGCGCGTGCTGCCTGCGCTGGTGCGCCACGCTCCCGAGATGGCGCCCGCGCCGCATCCCGGCGAGATCCCCGCGCACGCCGCGCGCCGCGCCATCGCGGCGACCGGCCCGCGCCGCGTCGCTCTCGCGCTCGAGCTCGGGCCGGCCGACCGCGCGGTCATCACGCACGTGCGCGCCCTGCCGCTGCCGGCCGAGGCGCAGCTCGTGCTGCTCCACGTCGCCGAGAGCGCCGCCAGCCGCTTCCTCGGTCCCGAGTCGCTCGACGAGGAGAGCCGCGAGGACGAGGCCACGCTCGAGTCGCTGGCCGAGGAGTTCCGCGTGCTCGGCCTCGGCACGACCGTGATGCTCGGCCACGGCGAGGTGAAGAAGGAGCTTGCGCGCATGGTCGAAGCGGCGGGGATCGAGCTGCTCATCACCGGCTCGCACGGTCACCGCCTGCTCGGCGACCTGTTCCACGGCGCGACCACCTCGGGGCTGCGCCACCTGGT
Source organism: uncultured bacterium (assembly GCA_964359105.1). Classification (GTDB taxonomy): domain Bacteria; phylum Eisenbacteria; class RBG-16-71-46; order RBG-16-71-46; family RBG-16-71-46; genus JACRPT01. The sequence continues at coordinate 4,889 of CAYHRW010000131.1, read as the reverse complement.
GCGCTGCCCGGTGCTCACGATCCGCTCGCGCGGCGCCCGCTGAGCGCCTCCGCGGGCGGC
>CAYHRW010000131.1:1278-4729 GCA_964359105.1 uncultured bacterium | reverse complement strand
GCGGGCGGCGCGGCGTTTGTGGCCGGTTCGGTCCGAGCCTAGAATGCCCGCGTGAGCGAGCGACTGCATCACGGTTGCCTGATCGCCACGGTGGCCGACGTCCTGGACGCGGGCGTGGACCTCGTGCCCCACTTCGAGCTCTCGGCCATCCCGGTGCTCGACAACGCCGAGCGCCCGGCCGAGTGGCCCGCGGTGCGCCGCCGGCTGCGCGCCGAGGGCATCCGCGTGGCGCAGCACCGCGGCGTGCTGCTGCTGCTGCCCGGCGAGCTGGACCAGATGTGCTCGATCGGGATGTTCAACGGCTTCGACGAGCTCTACCTGAGCTCGGAATGGGACGACGAATTCGAGTCGTTCCCCGGGCGCATCACGAGCGACCACGTGAATTTCGCAGACGGCACGCCGCTCGGCCTCGAGGAGTGGATGATCAACAGCGGCTGCCTGCTCGCGCTCGGCGACGGCAGCGGGCTCAACTTCGCCACGCTCGACCTGGGGATCGCCGAGCGCCTGCGCGCGCGCTTCAAGACCGCCCGTAGCGGATGAGCTGCCCCGGCGCCACGCGTCTCGTCCACCTCGAGCTGAACGGCCCGGCGGGCCCGCTCGAGGCCGTGCTGCAGGAGTGCGACTCCGGCGCCCCCGCCTTCGCCGCGCTGGTCTGCCACCCGCATCCGCTCTACGGCGGCACGCTTCACAACAAGGTCGTGCATCGCGTGGCCTCGGTGCTCCACGACGCGCGCGGCGCCGCGCTGCGCTTCAACTTCCGCGGCGTGGGGAGGAGCGCGGGTCGCTTCGACCGCGGCATGGGCGAGCTGGACGACGCGCGCATCGCGCTCGACTGGCTGCGCGAGCGGCACCCGGGCACGCCGCTGTGGGCGGCCGGCTTCTCGTTCGGCTCGTGGATCGCCGCGGGGCTCGGGGCAAGCGAGCCGGATGTCGCGCGGCTGATCCTGGTCGCGCCCCCGGTCGCGACCGCGAGCTTCGAGGCCCTCCGTGCCTCGCCCGTGCCGAAGCTGGTGCTCCAGGGGACGCGCGACGATGTCTGTCCGCTCGAGGCGCTCGAGCGGGAGTTCCCGTCGTGGGCGGAGCCGAAGACGCTGCTGAAGGTGGAAGGCGCGACCCACTTCTTCGACAGGCGGTTGCGCGCGCTGGCGGAGGCGCTGCTTCGGGCGCTCCCGACGGCCTGAACGGGGCGGGACTTCATGCGTCACTTGAAGTGCGCGGCGGCCGCGCCACCCGCCGCCAGCCGCCCGCGCCGCGGTGCCGGCCGCGCCGGATCCCGGTCAGCCCTCGGCCTTGAGCCCGCCGCCCTCGCGCACGTGGGCGCGCTCGCTCTCCACGCCGGGCTCCACGTGCACCACCACGTCGGTGAGCCCCGGCCAGCGCTCCCGCAGGCGGCGCTCCACGCGATGGCCGATCGCGTGCGCGGCGCCGATCGCCATCGCCGGGTCCACCAGGATGTGGAGATCGAGGTGGATGTCGTCGTTGGGCCCGCGCGTGCGCACGTTGTGCGCCTCGAGCACTCCCTGCTCCGCGAGCGCGACCGCCTCGATCTCGTCGGGCGGGATGCGGCGCTCGTCGGAGAGCGTCGAGAGCGTGCCCTTCACGATCCGGAACCCGGCGTGAAGGATGAGCCCCATGATGACGACCGCCGCGGCCACGTCGGTGAGCGGGATGCGGAAGTGCGTGCCGGCGAAGCTCGCGAACACGAGCAGCGTGGCGAACACGTCGCTGTGCGTGTGTGCCGCGTCGGCGAGCAGCAGCTCGCTCTGGAGCCGGCGGCCCTCGCGCCGCTCGACCACGACCACGAGGACGTTGATGACGAGCGTCAGCGCCAGGGTGACGAACACGTCCATCGAGAGGTGCGGCGGGCGGGGGTGGAGCAGGCGGTCGAACGCGGCCGATCCGATCTCCCAGCAGCCGAAGAACAGCAGCGCCGCCACCCCGAGCGCGGCGAAGGTCTCGTACTTGCGGTGGCCGTAGGGGTGGTTGGCGTCGGGCGGGCGGCGCGCCACGGCGATGCCGATGAGCGCGATGACGTTCCCCGAGGCGTCGAGCAGGGAGTGCGCGCCGTCCGCGGACAGCGCCACCGCGCCGGTGCGCAGGCCGTAGAACAGCTTGGCCAGCGCGACGACGAGGTTGAGCAGGAGGATCACCCAGAGCACCCGGGCGATCCGTCGCATGCGATGGGCGGCGCGTTCGTTCAAGGGACTCTCCGTGCGCGGCGCATCCTAGCAGCGGGAGGGCGGGCACGCACCCGGCGCCTGCCGGGGAGCGCGCACCAGGCCCGGGCGCGCGCTCGTCCCCGTCCCGGGCGCGCTCGTCCCGCGTCGTGGCGGCGCACGCGCCGCCTCCGCTAGTATCCCCGTGCTGACGCCCGACCCGACCGGACGATGCCGGCCCGGACCGGGCCGCACGCAGATTCCCGAGGAGGAGCTTTGAACCGCACCCGCTGGCTCGTCGTGGCCGTCCTGGCCGTGGTCCTCGTGGCCCTCTTCTGGATGTGGAAGGCGCGGGGGAGTGGCGAGGCGCCGAAGTACCGCACCGACCAGGCCGCGCGTGGCACCATCGAGTTGACCGTCTCCGCGACCGGGACGGTGCGCCCGGTCGTGCAGGTCGAGGTCGGCAGCCAGGTGAGCGGCACGGTGAGCAGGCTGGCCGCCGACTACAACTCGCGCGTGCGCGCCGGGCAGGTGCTGTGCGAGCTGGAGCCGTCGTCGTTCCGAGCGCGCGTCGTGCAGAACGAGGCGGCGGTCGCACGCGCCGAGGCAGCGCTCCAGGACGCGCAGCGCGCGCTCCGCCGCGCGCGCGAGCTGGTGGCGCAGGACTACATCTCGCAGGCCGACATCGAGACCGCCGAGGTCACCGTGCAGCAGCGCCAGGCCGACCTCAAGGCGGCGCGCGCGCAGCTCGATGCGGCGCAGGTGGACCTCGAGCACACGGTGATCCGGGCGCCGATCGACGGCGTCGTCATCTCGCGCAACATCGACCGCGGCCAGACCGTGGCGGCGAGCCTGCAGGCGCCGAAGCTGTTCGTGATCGCGAACGATCTCACCCAGATGCAGGTCGAGACCCGCATCGACGAGGCCGACATCGGCGTGGTGCGGCCCGGGCTCCCGGTGACGTTCACCGTGGACGCGTTCCCCGACCGTGCCTTCCGGGGCCAGGTCGAGATGGTGCGGCTCGAGCCCATCGTCGAGCAGGGCGTCGTCACCTACACCACCGTGATCGCCACGCAGAACCCGGACCTCCGGCTGCGGCCCGGCATGACGGCGAACGTCGTGGTGCTGGTCGCCAGGCACGACGACGTGCTCAGGATCCCGGCCGCGGCGCTCCGGTTCCGCCCGTCCGAGACCGGGCGCGGGAAAGCCGGCGGCGGGAGACCTGCGGGCACGCAGGTCGCGAGCGGCACACGCGAAGCGGTGGCGATGGCGGGCGCGCCGGGCGCCGTGCGCGG
>CAYHRW010000131.1:0-1178 GCA_964359105.1 uncultured bacterium | reverse complement strand
CCCCCGCCCAGGCCGGGCACGGTCTACGTGCTGCGCGGCGGCAGGCCGGTGGGCGTCGCGGTCACGACCGGCCTCACGGACGGCGCGTACGTCGAAGTGGTCGGCGGCGACCTCGAGCCCGGCGACCTGGTGATCACCGGCCTCGAGCTCGCCGCGCGCGGGACGGCGATGACGCCCCCGCCCGGCATGGGCGGCCCCATGATGGGCCGCGGCGGCATGGGTGGCGGGGGCCGCCGGTGAACTTCGGCATGTTCGTGCCGATGGGGCTCCAGGCGCTCACGCGCAACCGCATGCGCTCGGCGCTCACCGTGCTCGGCATCGTGATCGGCGTGGCCGCGGTGATCGCCACGCTCGCGATCGGCCAGGGAGCGCGCGCCGCGGTGCAGGCGCAGATCCGGCTGATGGGCTCGAACGTGCTGATGGTCATCCCGGGCACCGTCACGGCGGGCGGCGTGCACGGGATGATGGGGGGCAACAGGACCCTGACCCCCGACGACGCGGTCGCGATCAAGCGCGAGTGCACGGCGATGGACGCCGTGGCGCCCGGCGTCCGCACCTTCGCCCAGCTGGTCTACGGCAACCAGAACTGGAACACGCAGGTCAACGGCACCACCGCGGACTTCTCGATCGCGCGCCAGTGGCCCGCCGAGGAGGGGGTGTTCATCACCGACTCCGACGTGCGCGGCGCGGCGAAGGTGTGCGTGCTCGGGCAGAGCGTGAAGACCCAGCTCTTCGGCGATGCGAACCCCGTCGGCGCGATCATCCGCATCAAGGAGATCCCGTTCCGCGTGGTGGGCGTGCTGGCCTCGAAGGGCAGCAGCGGCGGCATGGGCGACCTGGACGACGTCGTCATCGTCCCGCTCACGACCGCGCAGCGGAAGCTGCTCGGGATCACCCACGTCCACTGGATCGTGGCCTCCGCGACCAGCGAGCGGACCACCCTGACCGCGGTGGACCAGATCACCGACCTGCTGCGCCAGCGCCACCGGATCAAGCCCGGCGACAACGACGACTTCTTCATCCGCACCCAGCTCGAGATCGCGAGCGCCGCCGAAGCCACGTCGAAGGTCATGACGCTGCTGCTCGCCAGCGTCGCCGCCGTGTCGCTGCTGGTGGGCGGCATCGGCATCATGAACATCATGCTGGTCTCGGTGACCGAGCGCACCCGCGAGATCGGC
>CAYHRW010000130.1:6321-7771 GCA_964359105.1 uncultured bacterium | reverse complement strand
GGGACCGAGTTCCACGGCTGGGTGAGCGACGAGCGGATGGCCGGTTTCTACGCCGGGGCCCGCGCGCTGCTGTTCCCGGGCGAGGAGGATTTCGGCATCATGCCGGTCGAGGCGATGGCGAGCGGCTGCCCGGTGATCGCCCTTGCGCGCGGCGGCGCGCTCGAGACCGTGGGCGGCGGCGCGAGTCCCGGGGCGCTGGCGCGCACGCAGGCCGGCGGTGTGGCGGCGGTCCCGGGCGGTGTGCTGTTCGGCACGCAGAGCGTGGAGGGGCTGATGGAGGCGTTGCGGCACTTCGAGACGCTGGCCTTCGATCCGCACCGGCTGCGCGAGCGCGCGCTGCCCTTTTCGGCCGATGCCTTCGACCGCGCGTTCCGCGGCGCGTTCGAGCGCGGTCTCGCCGCCCGGAGAGGCGTCACCGCATGAGCCTTCCCGCCCGCCTCCGCGCCTTCGCCGCGCCGTTCCTCGCGGTCGGCGAGGAGGGCGCCGTCATCCAGCGCAACGTCGGCTGGCTCGCGGCCGACCGCGTGTTCCGCCTCGCCGTGGGCACCGTGCTCAACGTGTGGATGATCCGCTACCTGGGCGCGCAGCAGCTCGGGCTGTTCAGCTTCGCCCAGAGCGTGGTGGGGATCCTCGCGATCCTGAGCCAGCTGGGCCTCGAGACCATCCTGGTACGCGACCTGGTGCGCCGCCCGGACGAGACCCGCGAGATCATGGGCAGCGCGCTGGGCCTGCGACTGGCGGGCGCGGCGGCCACGTTCGCGCTCTCGGTCGCGACCATCGCCGCGCTGCGCCCCGACAACCACACGGCGCTGGCGCTGGCGATGGTGTTCGCGAGCATCTACTTCTTCCTCGCGCTCGACGTGGTCGAGTCGTGGTTCCAGAGCCGTACGCGGGTGGCGCCCTACGTGGTGGCGCGGAGCGTGGCGTTCGTCCTCTCCTCCATCGCCAAGACCTGGGCGCTGATCGCCGGCGCGCCGGTCGAGGTCCTGGCCATGACCATGGCGGGCGAGTACGTGCTGGCGGCCGCGGGGCTGGCGCTGGCCTACCGCCGCCAGGGCGACGCCCCGGCCGGGTGGCGCTGGCGCCCCGCCGTGGCCGCGCAGCTCCTGCGAGACACCTGGCCGCTGGTGCTCAATGGCGCCGCGGTGATGCTCGCGATCCGCATCGACCAGGCCATGCTCACGCTGATGCGCGGCGAGCACGAGAACGGCATCTACGCGGCGGCCCAGCGCCTGACCGAGATCCTGTTCTTCATCCCGGTCGCCTTCATGAACGCCGCGGCGCCCGCGCTGCTGCGCTCGCACCGCCGCGACCGGGCGGAGTACGACCGGCGACTCCAGCGCGTGTTCTTCGTGCTCACCTGGACCGCGGTCGGGATCGCGCTGCCGGTCTCACTCCTCGCACGCCCCATCGTCACCACGCTGTTCGGCGCGGAGTTCGCCGACTCGGG
>CAYHRW010000130.1:0-6221 GCA_964359105.1 uncultured bacterium | reverse complement strand
GGCCAGCCGGCCCGCCTGCTGTTCGAACGGACCGTTCTCGGCCGCTACCCGGCCGGCTACTACCAGTGCGAGGCCTGCGGCCTCACCCAGACCGGGGCGCCGACCTGGCTCGAGGAGGCGTACGCCGACGCGCTGCACCCGACCGACACCGGGCTGCTGGAGCGGAACCGGCTTGCGTGCCGGGTCGCGGCGACGTTCCTGCACCTGTGCGGCGTGGGTGACCGCCCGTGCCTCGACTACGCCGCGGGCTACGGCGTGTTCGTGCGGCTGATGCGGGACGCCGGCTTCCGCTTCCACTGGATGGACCCCTACGCCACCAACCTGTTCGCCCGCGGCTTCGAATGGCGCGACGATCTGGGCCCTCCCGCCGCGTGCACGGCGTTCGAGGTGCTCGAGCACCTGGTGCAGCCGCTCGAGGAGTTCCGCCGCATCGCAGGCCACGGCGCCGACTGGATCATCACCAGCACCCGGCTCCATCCCGGGCCACGCCCGGCGCAGGACTGGGAATACCTCTCGGCGGAGAGCGGCCAGCACGTCGCGTTCTATCGCGCCAACACGCTCCGGCGCCTGGGCCACGCCTGCGGCTACCCTCACGTGCTGGCCGGACCGACGTGGCAAGTGTTCGCCCGCGCGCCGTTCCCGTCATGGCGCTGGCGCGCCGCCGAGCGCTGGAGCGGGGTGCTCTTCCCCGCCATCCGCAGGCTCCGCCCCTCGCTCACGCTCGCGGACTGCGAGACCCTGCGGCGCGGGCTGCGGGCGCCATGACGCGCACCGTGCTGTTCACCGGGGACATCTTCCGCCTCCAGCCGCGCGGCGGGATCACGCGCTACTTCCTCGAAGTGATGGCGCGCCTCCAGCGCCCCGCGGAGCTCATCCTCGGCGTGCACCTGTCGGCGGGAGTGCCTGCCGGCGCGGCCCGGGTCCGGGCCGCACTGCGCATCCCCGCGGTGCGGGGCGCGCACCGCCTCGCCGCGCTGGTGAACCCGCTGGTGGACGCCCGGTGCCTCGGCGGGCGCCGGGGCGTCATCGTCCATCCCACCTACTATCGCGACCCGCGCGGCCTCCCGGCGCGGGAGCCGCTGGTGGTCACGGTCCACGACATGACGCACGAGCGCCTGCCCGCGCAGTTCAGGGCGCGCTGGTGGAGCGCCCGCGACCCGGTCCGGCACAAGGCCGCGATGTGCCGGCGCGCCGACCGCATCCTGTGCTACACCGAGGCCACGCGCCGCGACCTGATCGAGCTGCTGGGCGTGAGCCCGGAGAAGATCCGCGTGGCGCCACTCGCGAGCCGCGACTGGTCCACGGTCTCCCCCGCGCCCGTCCCCGGCGCCGCGGCGCCGTTCTTCCTGTGGGTCGGCGAGCGCCACGCCTACAAGAATTTCGAGGCCACGCTCGCGGGCTGGGCCGCCTGCCCCGAAGCCGCGGCCACGCACCTGCTGTGCGTGGGCGGCGGACCGTTCCGGGCGCACGAGCGCGCGGCGATCGAGCGTCTGGGCGCCGGAGCACGCGTGCGGCAGCACACCGCGTCGGACGCCGAGCTGCGCTGGGCGTACGAGCACGCGGTGGGGCTGCTCTACACCTCGCTGTGGGAGGGCTTCGGCCTGCCGCTGGTCGAGGCGATGGCGCTGGGCTGCCCGGTCGTCTGCTCGGACCGCGCCCCGCTGCGCGAGGTGGGAGGCGACGCCGCGTCGTACGTGGACCCCGAGGACCGCGACAGCATCCGCGAGGGCGTGCGCCGCTGCCTCGCCGAGGGCCGCGATCCCGACTCCGCGGTGCGGCGCGCACGGGCGGCGCGCTTCTCGTGGGACGAGTGCGCGCGCCGGCACGAGGCCGTCTACCGGGAGCTGGAATGAACCAGCGCCTGCCGCGCATCACGGTGGTCACGATCTGCCGCAACGTGCTGCCGGCGCTGCGCCGCACCGTGGCGAGCGTGCTCGCGCAGGGCTACCCGGAGCTCGAGTACTGGATCGTGGACGGCGCCTCGACCGACGGCACGCGCGAGTACCTCGCGGAGCTCGAGGCGCGCGGCATGCGGGTGCTCTCCGAGCCCGACCGCGGGATCTCCGACGCCATGAACAAGGGCGTCCGCCTCGCCACCGGGGAGTGGGTCGCACACCTCCACGCCGACGACGAGTACCTGCCCGGCGCGCTGGCGACGGTGGGCCGGGCGGCGATGCAGGACGACGCGGACCTGCTGTGCGGCTGGATGATCCAGCGCGAGCCCACCGGTGACGTGCTGTGCCGCACGGCCCCCAAGCGTCTTGCCATCGAGATGACCGTTCCGCATCCTCCCACCTTCACGCGCCGCGCCCTGTTCGAGCGCCTGGGTGGCTTCGACACCGCGCTGCGCAACGCCATGGACTACGACTTCTTCCTGCGCGCCCGGCTGGGGGGGGCGCGCTTCCGCGTCGTCCCCGAGCCTCTCGTCGTGGTGGCGTCCGGCGGCCAGTCGGAACGCTCGCTGTGGGACACGCTGCTCGAGACGCACCGGATTCGCCGCCGCCTGCTGCGGTCCGGATGGTCGCGGTCACACGCCTTCCTCGCGTTCCTGCTGGTGAAGGGCACGGTGCGCCAGCTCCTCCAGCGTGCGGGCCTCGCGCGGCTGGTCGCCTGGTACCGTCGCCACCTCTCCATCCCGCGCAAGGGCTGACGCGCCTCACTGACCACGCCCGCGCGCCGGGCGGCGCCTCGCACGGCGCCCCGCACGTCTTGACTTGACCTGGGCCTTCCCGGAGACTCCGCGCGTCTTTCACGCGCGGAGGCACACGCTGGACCCACAGACCCGCATCGTCGTCACCGGCGGCACCGGATTCCTCGGCACCCACCTCACCACCGCACTCGGGAAGGCGGGCTTTGCGGCCGTCTCGCCCATCGGAGTGCTCGACTACGACCTCACGCACGAGGCCGAGGTGACGCGCATGCTCGGCGAGCTCCGGCCCGAGGCCATCGTCCACCTCGCGGCGGTGGTCGGCGGCATCGGTGCCAACCGCCGGAGCCCGGGCACGTTCTTCTACCGGAACCTGATGATGGGCTCGCTGCTCATGGAGCACGCGCGCCACAGCGGCGTCCGCCGCTTCCTCAGCGTGGGCACCATCTGCTCGTATCCCAAGTTCACGCCCGTGCCGTTCCGGGAGGAGGAGCTGTGGAACGGCTATCCGGAGGAGACCAACGCGCCGTACGGTCTGGCGAAGAAGATGCTGCTGGTCCAGTCGCAGGCCTACCGGCAGGAGTTCGGCTTCGACGCGGTGAACGTGCTGCTCGTGAACCTCTACGGCCCGGGCGACAACTTCGATCCCGAGACCTCGCACGTGATCCCGGCGCTGATCCGCAAGTGCGTCGAGGCCGCGGATCGCGGCGATCCCGAGATCGAGGTGTGGGGCAGCGGCAACGCCACGCGCGAGTTCCTCTACGTCGAGGACGCGGCGGAGGCCATCGTGCTCGCGCTCGGCAGGCTCGAGGGCAGCGACCCGGTGAACATCGGCGCCGGGTGCGAGATCAGCATCCGCGAGCTGGCCGGGAAGATCGCCGAGCTTTGTGGATTCCGGGGAAGGCTCGCCTGGGATCCCACCAAGCCCGACGGCCAGCCGCGCCGCTGCCTCGACACCTCGCGCGCGCAGAAGTCGCTCGGCTGGACCGCGCGCACGCCGTTCGACGAGGGCCTGGCGCGCACCATCGCCTGGTACCAGGCGCAGCGCGCGGCCGAAGCCGCCCACCGCTGAACGGCGTCTTTCGACAGCGCTGCGCGCTTCAGCGCGCGGGCTTGCGCGCCACGAACGCCCAGTTCTGGCAGAGCGCCGAAAACGGGACGCCCAGCGCGGCATCCAGCGCGTCCCACAGGTCGGCCGCCCAGCGTGCGTCACGCAACGGGCCCAGCACGCGATGGAGCGAGTTGCGCGGCAAGAGCCCGTAGCGCCGCGTCTCCACCAGCTCGAGGCCCGCGCCCCGCACCAGCGCCGCGATGTCCGCGCGCCCGTAGCGGTAGACGTGGTGGTGCCTGCCGGGGATGCGGCTCGCTGCGAAATCCACCCAGCTCGTGTGGTTGGGGAAGTGGTAGCAGAGGAACGCGCCCGCCGGCCGCAGCACGCGCGCGATCTCGCCGAGGCTCCGCGCCTCGCTCCCGCCGGTCTCGCGCACGTGCTCGAGCACCCCCACCGAAGCCACCGCATCGAACGACCCGCTCTCGAAGGGCAGCGTCACCGGATCCCCAGTGCTGCCGCCCACGAAGCGCTCGTAGGGCTCGCCCAGCCACGCGGCGTGCGAGACGCCTTCGATCGAGTACCCCGTGGCGCGGTAGCCCGCGCGGGTGAGGAAGTAGGAGAAGTGCCCGCTGCCGGTGCCCCAGTCGAGCACCCGCGCGCCCGCCGGCACGTGACGGCGCACCATGCGGTAGAGGCGCCGGTACTGCCGCGCGCCCGCGAGGCTGTGGAACTGCGGCAGCTCCGGCACGCCGCGCACCGCCCGCGCGATGATCTCGCGCAGGATGGCGTCGTTCGGGACGGCCTCGGGGCGCAGCGCGGACCCGGGCATCAGTGCGCGCTGGCGTCGCGGAAGACGCGCACGAGCGTCAGCAGCAGGATCTTGAGATCGAAGGCCGGCGACCAGTGCCGGATGTAGTAGAGGTCGTACTCGATGCGCCGCTCCAGCGGCGTGTCGCCCCGGAGCCCGTTCACCTGCGCCCAGCCGGTGATGCCGGCCTTGACGTGGTGGCGCAGCATGTAGCGCGGGATGGTCTCGCGGAAGCGGTCCACGTACATCGGCCGCTCGGGGCGCGGACCCACCAGGCTCATGTGCCCGACCAGCACGTTCCAGAGCTGCGGCAGCTCGTCGAGCGAGAGCCGGCGCAGGATCGCCCCCGCGCGGGTGCGGCGCGGATCGCCGGGGCGGCTCCAGCCCGCGCCCTCCTGCTCCGCGTCGGCGCGCATGGTGCGGAACTTGAGCATGCGGAAGCGCCGGCCGTTCATGCCCACGCGCTCCTGCGCGTAGAGCACCGGCCCCGGCGAGTCGAGCCTGACCCACAGCGCGACCGCCAGCAACACAGGCCAGAGCACCAGCAGCGCGACCAGCGAGAGCACCAGGTCGAAGAGGCGCTTCAAGACCGCGTTCCAGCCCAGTCCCGGGCTCTCGGTCACCAGCACCACCGGCATGCCGTCGAAGTCCTCGACCGTGGCGTTCAGGACGAACGCCTGCGCGAGGTCGGGCACCAGCCGCACCGCCGCGGTCGAGTTGGCCAGCCGCGCCAGGGCTTCCTGCTCCGCCTCCCAGTCGGCGCGCGCGAGCGCCATGTAGACCAGCTCGGCGCCATGCGCCTCGACCAGCCGGTCCAGCTCGGCGACCGTGCCGACCACCGGCACGCCCTCGATGACGCGGCCCACGTCCCCGGCGCGCTCCGCCACCATCCCCGCGACCGCGATGCCGTAGTCGGGATGGGCGGACATCTTGCGCAGCAGGCGCGCGGCCAGCTCGCCCGTCCCGACCACCAGCGTGTGGCGCAGGTTGCGGCCGGCGCGGCGCATGCGGCGCAGCGTGAGCCTGATCCCGACGCGGCTCGCGGCGAGGGCCGCGGTGGCGAGCACGAAGAACATCACCAGCATCGAGCGCGACAGCTCGCCGCGCGCGAAGTACGAGCCGAGGCCGGCGACCGCGGTGACGATCGCCATGCCCTGCGCGAGCGCGCCGATCTCCTGCCCGAGCGGCGCGGTGCGGGCCGAGCGGTATATCTTGAACGAGCGCAGCACCAGCAGCGCGATCGGCGTCGTGACCGCGCCGAACCACAGGTAGAGCGAGAGCGGCGGCACGCCGAGCGGCGTGGGCAGGCCGAGCGCGATGAAGCGCAGCCAGTAGGCCCCGAGCCACGAGGCCGCGATCAGCGCCCCGTCGAGCACGAAGACGCCGGTGGCGAGGAGCTGCCGATGGCGAGCGAGCATGCGGAGGGCAGGCTACGGCGCGGGCGGGCGGCGGCGCAAGCGCGGGCGGGCCCGCCTTGACGCCGCGCGGGGCGAGGCCGGAAGCTGCGGGCCCGTGACCGGAAGCGCCTTCAATCGCCACACCGGAGCCCCGTGAGCGACATCCCGCCGCTGTTCTCGGTCGTCGTGCCCTCGCGCGGTGAGGAGGCGAAGCTCCTCGCGCTGCTCGAAGCGCTCGCGCGCCAGAGCCTGCCGCACGGACGGTTCGAGGTCATCGTGGCGTTCGACGGCGCGGAGACTACGCCCGCAGTGGCCGCG
>CAYHRW010000129.1:0-7797 GCA_964359105.1 uncultured bacterium | reverse complement strand
ACCGGCCGGCCGTCGCGCTCGTAGGCGGTGAGCACCCGGATCTCCTCGAAGGAGTCGAGCACATCGAGCTTGGTCACCACCAGCTCGTCCAGTCCGTTGATTCGTGCGGCATAGAGAAGCGCCGGCAGGTCGAGCCAGCCGCAGCGGCGCGGCCGGCCGGTGGTGGTGCCGTACTCCTCGCCGGCCTCGCGCAGCCGCGCGGCCTCGCCCTCGGGCATCTCACTCGGGAAGGGCCCGTGGCCGACCCGCGTGGTGTAGGCCTTGGTGACGCCGATCACGCGGTCCACCGCCCGCGGGCCGATCCCCACGCCGAGCGGCGCGCCCGCCGCGCTCGCGGCCGAGGAGGTCACGTAAGGGTACGTGCCGTGGTCGAGGTCGAGCAGGGTCCCCTGCGCGCCCTCCAGCAGCACGCGCCGGCCGGCCCTGAGCGCCGCGTCCAGCTCAGCCGAGACGTCGGCCACCATCGGGCGCAGCCAGGCGGCGGTCTCGCGCAACTCCCCGTGGAGCGCGGCGCCGTTCATCGCGGCCAGCGATTCGACCTCGGGGAACTCGCGGCGCAGCCGCTCGAGGTTGCGGTCCACGGTGGCGACGAAGCGTTCGCGGTCGTCGAGGTCGCCGACCCTGAGCCCGGTGCGCGCGGCCTTGTCGCGGTAGGCGAAGCCGATGCCGCGCCCCGTGGTGCCGATGGCGCCGGGCCCGCTCTCGGCCGCAGCCTCGACGGCGCGGTGGTAAGGCAGGATGAGGTGCGCGGCGGCGCTCACGCCGAGACGCGGCACCACGTCGAGGCCGAGCGCTTCGAGCTTCGCCACCTCCTCGCGCAGCTTCTGCAGGTCCACGACCACGCCGTTGCCGATCAGGCAGCGCCTGCCCGGGTGCATGACGCCCGAGGGCACCAGGTGGAGCACCACGGTCTCGCCACCGTGGATGATGCTGTGGCCGGCGTTGGGACCACCCTGGTAGCGCGCCACCACGTCGGAGCGCGCGCTCAGTGCATCCACGACCTTGCCCTTGCCTTCATCGCCCCACTGGGCGCCCACCACGACGGTGCACGGCACGCGAGACCTCCCGGGAGAAAAAGCCGAGGCACGCTAGCAGAGGGGGTGGCAGCGGACAAGGTGTGGCTGCGCGCCGGTAGTGGCCGCGCGGGCAGCACGCGGACGCTGCGGTTCCTCGGTGAGAACGTCCCCCTCAGAGCCATCCGCGAGGCCGTCCGCCACCTCCGGCCGTGCGGTGCACCGGCTCAGGCGTGGTCGCCGTCGCCCGCATCGTCGCCCGCGTTCTGCTCCGCCTTCTTCTCGATGTCCTCGTGGAGCGCACGCATCGCGGGCGTGGTCAGGTCGTCGAACTGCCCGCGCTTCGCCGCCCACGCGAAGGCGATCACCGCGGCCAGCACCACGAGCAGCGCGAGCGGCAGCACGATGAAGATCACGCTCATGGCGCGGGACGCTCGAAAGTGCGGCCCAGCCACGAAGCCAGCACCACGGTGAGGGAGCTCGCCGGCATGAGGACCGCGGCGATGAGCGGGTTGATGACGCCGGCCATGGCGAGCGCCGCGCCGACCACGTTGTAGGCGAGCGAGAACGCCACGTTGCGGCGGATGACCGCGAGCGTGCGCCCGGCGCCCTCGACCAGCTCCACCAGCGGCGCCAGCCCGGGCCGGGCGAGGAACACGTCGGCCGCCGCCAGGCACGCCTCGGCGCCGCCGCGCACGCCGACACCCACGGTGGCGCGCGCGATCGCCGCGGCGTCGTTGACGCCGTCTCCCACCATCACCGTCGGGTGGCGGCGGGCGGCGGCCTCGATGGTCGCGAGCTTCGCCTCGGGCGAGACCCCGCCGCGGCAGTCCTGCGGCGCGAAGCCCAGCTCCTTCCCCACCGCCGCGACCAGCGCCGGGTCGTCGCCCGAGAGCAGGTGCGGCTTCCAGCCGCGGGCGCGCAGCGCGGCGATCGCGCCCCGCGCGTCGGCGCGCACCGGGTCCCCGAAGCCGGCGCGCGCCACGACGCGGCCGTCCACGGCCACCAGCACCGGCGTGAGCCCGGGCACGGCCTCGGGCGCGCCCGCGCCGTCCCCCGCGCGCGCGCGCACGAAGGCGGGCGAGCCGACGGCGACGCGGCGCCCTTCGACCTCACCCTCGATCCCGCCGCCGGGCGTGTGGACGACATCGCGCGCCTCAGGCACCAGGACCTCGGGCCACGCCGCCGCGAACCCGGCCGCGAGCGGATGCGTGGAATGGCGCTCGAGCGCCAGCACCAGCGGGCGCACGCCCTCCGGGCCCTCCCAGCGCGCCAGCGTGGTGCGACCCTCGGTCACCGTTCCGGTCTTGTCGAGGAAGAGCCGCGCCGGGCGCGCCATCACCTCGAGCGCGTCGCCGCCCTTGACCAGGATCCCGGCGCGCGCCGCGCGCCCGATCGCCACGGTCACGGCGAGCGGCGTGGCGAGCCCGAGCGCGCACGGGCAGGTGACGATCAGGAGCGCGATGGCGTTGTCGAGGGCGCGCGAGGGATCGAGCCGGAGCCACACCAGCCCGGTGCCCGCGGCGAGCGCCAGCACCACGGCGACGAAGCCGCCGGCCAGCCGGTCGGCGAGCCGCACCACCGGCGCGCGCCGCCGCCCACCCGCCTCGACCTCACGCAGGATGCGCCCGAGCCGGCTCGACTCGCCCGCCTCCTCGACCCGCACCCGGAGCGGCCCGCTCACGTTGAGCGTGCCGGCGAAGACGCGCGCGCCGGGCTCCACCGCCACCGGGCGCGACTCGCCCGTCAGCAGCGAGACATCCAGCTCCGAGCGGCCCTCGAGCACCGTGCCGTCGGCGGCGATGGTGTCGCCGGTGCGCACTTCGAGCGTCATGCCCGGCAGCAGCGCCTCGGTCGGCACCTCCTTCACGCCCCCGTCCTCGAGCAGCACGCGGGCGGCCGAGGGCGAGAGCGCGTAGAGCAGCTCGGCGGAATCGGTGGCGGCGCGCTGCGCGCGCAACTGGAGGAAGCGGCCGACGAGCAGCAGGAAGATGAGCGCGGTGACGCCGTCGAAGTAGATGGGGCCGTGTTCGGTGGCGAGCGTGTTGACCGCTCCCCGCAGGAAGGCCGCGCCGAGCGCGAGCGCGATCGGCAGGTCCATGTGGAGCGTGCGGGTCCTGAGCGACGCCCACGCCCCACGGAAGAACAGGCTGCCGGGGCCGACCAGCGCGGGCGCCGTGAGCACCAGGCTGATCCAGCGGAAATAGCGCTCGTACTGCGGCTCCATGCCGGTGAACCAGCCGCTGTAGAGCGCCAGCGCCAGCAGCATGACGTTGCCGGCGATGGCGCCGGACACGCCGATCCGCAGGATCATGGCGCGATCCTCGGCGCGCCGCACCGCCTCGGCCTTCACGCCGCGGAACGGATGCGGGCGGTAGCCGAGCGAGTCGAGGAAGCGCGCGACCTCCGAGAGCCTGGTGCGCGCGTCGTCCCAGGCGACCCGCACCAGGCCGCGCGCCACGTTCAGCTCCGCGCCCGCCATGCCGGGGAGCACCAGCGGCACGCGCTCCACCAGCCACACACACGAGGAGCAGTGGACACCCTCGAGGTAGAGGTCGGTCTCCGCGAGACCGCCGGCGCCGCGCCGCACATAGAGGTCGCGGAAAGACGGGTGGTCGAACTCCTCGAAGCTCCTCCCGCTGGCGCGCACCGGCGCGTTCCGGCGCTCGGGCAGGCCGTAGTACTGGTCGAGCCCGCTCTCGTGGATGATGGCGTACGCGGTGCGGCAACCGGCGCAGCAGAACTGCTCGCGGCGGGCGCGGTCCATGAGGTCGGCGAGCACGGGAAGTCCGCAGTGCGCACACGGCACGCCGGCCGCGGCGGCCCCGGGGCGCCCGCCCGCGGGAGCGGGTGCGGCTGCGTTCTCAGTGGCCGACATGCCCGGCGCCCGTGGCCGGTCCGCGACCGTGCGACGGATGACGGCCCGGCTGCAGCCGCCCGGCGACGAGCAGCAGCCCGATCACGACCAGCGCCGCCGCCGTCACCACCGGCAGCCGCCGGCGCAGCGGCCCGAGCGCGCGCTGCGCGGCGAGCCCCAGACCTGCCATGACCGGGACGGTGCCCGCCCAGAACGCGGCCATCACCAGCGCGCCGCCCGCGGGCGAGCCGCTGCCGCCCGCGATCGCGACGAAGGCGTAGAGGAAACCGCACGGCAGCAGCGTGGTGAGCAGCCCCACCACCAGCGCGCGCACCGCGGGCGGCTGGCGGTGCACCGCGCGGACCGCAGCCGCGAGGCGCGCGCGCGCGAACGCGCCGCCGGCCGGCGACGGCAGCCGTGCTCCCAGCGCCGCCAGGATCGTGGCGCCGCCCCACAGCACCATGACCGCCCCGGCCACCACCGCGGCGACGCGCGAGAGCCCGGCCGCGGCACCGATGCGGTCCACGCCGGCACCGAGCGCGCCGGCGAGCGTCCCGAGCAGCAGGTACGACGCGAGGCGGCCGCCGTTGTAGGCGGCGTGGGCGAGCCAGCGCCCGCGCCCGTCCTCCTGCCCGGCGACGAAGCACACGAAGCCGCCGCACATGCCCGCGCAGTGCGGGCTGCCGAGCAGGCTGCCGGCCAGCACCGTGCCGAGGAGCGCGATCATGGCCGGCCCGCGGGGGCGGTGTCGCGGCGCAGCGCCGCGCTGAAACGCTCGCCGCCCCGCGCGACGTCGAAGCGCAGCTCCCAGAGCCCGCGACGCGCCAGCGGCAGCCGCGCCGCGTAGGCGCCGCCCGGCCCGCCCGCGAGCGTCGCGCGTACCGCGTGCGCGGCGTCGAGGTTGCTGATGGCGGTGACGCGCACGGCCGCGCCCTCGATCGGGCGGCCGTCGCGGTCGGCGAGACGGACCGCAAGGCTGGCGCCGCCGTCGGGCTCGAGAGCCCCGAGCGCCGCGTCGAGCCGCCAGCCCAGCGCAGCGTCGCGCTGCCGCTCGGCGAGCGTGGAGTCCCAGCGCACCGCCCTGCGGTAGTAGTCCGGCTCCACCACCGCGGCGTCGCGCCCGTTCGCCTGGTAGAGCAGCACGCCGTTCGCGGCCACCGTGGCCGCCAGCACGCCGCCGGCGGCGATCGGCCACCAGGCTCCCTTCTTCACCGGCGCCCTCCGTCGTGCGCGTCGGGGCGTCCGCCGTGCTCCTCGTCGTGGCGCTCCTCGCGCTCCGGGCCCACCAGCCCGTACGGGAACGTGCCCTCGAACCCCTGTCCGTCGCTCAGCCGGAACGTGACCGGCCGCTGGCCACCGGGGAACCCGCCCTGCGGCAGCACCACGAACACGCTGGTGGTGGCGCTCCGGCCCGCGGCGACCGGGAGCGGGTTGATGGGCGCGACCAGCCGCGCTCCGGGCACGCCTTCGAGCGCGATGCGGTATCTGCGCTCGCGGCGGCCGCGGTTCATGACCTTGACGCGGATCTGGTTCACCACGCTGCCGTCGGGCTCGAGGCTGTAGGGCGCGCCGAGGCCGCGCAGGATGGTCACGTCGGCCTCGGCGCGGGTGCCGAGGTTGAAGCCCAGCACGCCGAGCCCGGCCGCGAGCGCGAGCGGGTAGAGCACGACGCGCGGGCGGAGGACGCGCGGGCGCTTCCCGTCGAACCCGTCGCGCGAGCTGTAGCGGATGAGACCGCGCGGCCTGCCGACCTTGTCCATGACGGCGTCGCAGGCGTCCATACACTGGGTGCAGTGGATGCACTCCATCTGGAGGCCCTCGCGGATGTCGATGCCGGTCGGGCAGGTCATCACGCACAGGCCGCAATCAACGCAGTCGCCGGCGTGCGCGGGGCGCTGCTTCTTGCCCTTCATGCGTGGCTCGCCCCGCCGCGCGTCGTACCCCACGATGAGCGACCGCCGGTCGAGCAGCACCGACTGGAGCCGCCCGTAGGGGCACGCGACCAGACAGGTCTGCTCGCGGAACCAGGCGAAGTCCAGGAAGATCATCGCGGTGGTGCCGAGCATGACGAGGAACGAGATCGGGTGCTCGACCGGCGAGCGCCGCACCCAGGTCGCCAGCTCCTCCACCGGCACGAAGTAGGCGAGGAAGACATGCGCGAGGAGCAGCGAGAGCACCAGGCAGAGCGCGTGCTTCGCCAGGCGCCGCCCATGGAGCCCCCGGCGCGCGTCCAGCATCATCGAGCCGGTGCGCCCGCCCTCGAGCAGGCGCTCGAGCGGTCGGAACAGGAACTCCATGTAGACCGTCTGCGGGCAGGCCCACCCGCACCACACGCGGCCGTACAGCGCGGTGAACGCCAGGATCGCGATCACGCAGCTCACGAACAGCAGCATGAAGAGCACGCCGTCGGTCGATAGGAAGGTGGTGCCGAACAGCGTGAACTCGCGCCGCGGCAGGTTGAGCAGGATGAGCGGTCTCCCGCCCACGTCGAGGTACGGGATGAGGAAGAAGACCGCCATGAGCAGGTACGCGGCGGCGCGGCGCGCGCGCCAGAACGCACCGGGCGAGGGCCGCGGGCGGATCCAGCGCCGCGACCCGTCCGGGTTGAGCGTCGAGAGCACCCGGCCGGGCGCCGCGACGGGACTGGACGTGGCGGACAAGAGATTCGACGACCTCGCTGCGGCCTGGTTCAGGGCGCCGGAGGCGGCGCGGACTCCTCCTTCGTGCCCTGCGGCTCCTTCGGGTTCGGCGGGTGCGTGCCCCGCAGGCTGATCACGTAGGCCACGACCCCGGGGATCTGGTCGGGCCCGAGCACCTGTCCCCACGCCGGCATGCCCTTGTCGGGGACGCCGTTCGCGACGGTGCTGAGGATCTGCTGCGGCTTCCCGCCGTGGATCCAGTAGTCGTCCGTGAGGTCCGGGCCGATCTGCCCGCCGCCGTCCGCGCGATGGCAGGGCGCGCAGGTGGTCGTGAAGGTGGCCTTCCCCGCCGCCAGCTTCGCCGGGTCGTGCACGATCGCGAGGAGCGCCTCCTCGCTCACCGGGCCGCCCGCGGGCGCGGCGGCCGCCTGCTTCGCGCGCAGCGCCGCGATCTCGCGCTCGTAGCTCGCGATCCGGCCCTTGCCGCTGCCGATGCCGGGGACGTTCAGCCAGTAGAGCACCGCGTAGAGGATGGTCACGTAGAAGATCGTGACCCACCAGCGTGGCATCGGGTTGTCGTACTCCTGGATGCCATCGTAGTTGTGGTCGAGCAGGTGGTCCTGGTCCGGTCGCCGGTTCATGCGTTCGCTCCCGGCCGCGGGCTGGACGGCCGTTCGTCCTCGAGGGGAAGGCGGCTGGCCTCGTCCATCTCGCGCTGGCGTGACGGCAGGAAGGTCCGCACCGCGATCGCCAGGAAGACGGCGAAGAAGATGATCAGCGCGATCTCCGCGTAGCCGGCGAGCCCGGCGTGGCCCATGACGTCGGAGAGCCGCATGTCAGCGCCCTCCCGTCGCGCCGGACCGCGCGAGCGGCGCGGCGGCCCCGCGCGCGTCGGTGCCCAGGCGCTGCAGGTAGGCGACCAGCGCGACGATCTCCCGGTCCTCGAGACCCGGCTGGCCGCCCTGCGCCGCGATCTCCTGCGCGACCTGCCGCGCCTGCGCGCGCGCCATGTCGGGCGCGCCCCGGACCGCGTCGCCGTACGGCACGCCCAGCATCGCCATCGCGTCCACGCGGCGCTGGAGGCCGGCGAAGTCGAGGCGGTCCGCGAGCAGCCGCGGGTAGGACGGCATGATGGACCGGGGCGTGATGGCGCGCGGGTCCTCCATGTGGCGCACGTGCCAGAGGTGGCTGTACTTCCCGCCCTCGCGCGCCAGGTCCGGACCGATGCGGCGCGAGCCCCACAGGAACGGGTGGTCGTAGACGAACTCGCCGGGCTTCGAGTACTCGC
>CAYHRW010000128.1:2758-7857 GCA_964359105.1 uncultured bacterium | reverse complement strand
CCGCCGCGGGCGCAGCACCGGCCGCGAGCGCCGCGCCCGCGGCGTCGGCAGCGCCCGCCGGCGCGTCGCGCGTGCAGGCGGTGCCCGCGGTACGCCAGCTCGCGAAGCGGCTGGGCGTGGACCTCGAGCGCGTGGCCGGCACCGGCCCCGGCGGGCGCATCACCGCCGAGGACGTGGAGCGGGCGAGCGCGGCAGGAGCGGGTGCGGCACCCGCGCGCGGCGCCGCGGCGCCCGCACCCGCGCCAGCCGGCGACGAGGAGCGCGTGTCACGGCACTCGTGGGCTGCGCGCTGCCCACCGTCGCCGAGCCGCTCGGTGCGGACGGCGGGGCACTTCACCTTCGTCGCCGTGTGCGACATGACGGCGGTGGTCGGGCAGCGCGCGCAGCTCCGCGCGCGCGCCGAGGCGGAGGGCGTGAAGCTCACTTACCTCGCCTGGGTCCTGAAGGCGCTCATCCGGCCGCTGCGCGACTTCCCGCTGCTGAACGCCTCGCTCGACGACGAGCGCCAGGAGATCGTGCTCAAGCGCTCGCTGCACCTCGGCATCGCGACCGCCACGGCCGAGGGCCTCACGGTGCCGGTCCTCCACGACGCCGACCGGCTCACGCTGTTCGGGCTCGCCCGGGAGATCCAGCGGCTCTCCGAGGCGGCGCGCGCACACAAGCTCGAGCTGCGGGAGCTGCAGGGCGCCACCTTCACCGTGACCAGCACCGGCGCGCACGGCGGCGTGCTCGCCACGCCCATCATCCACCACCCGCAGGTCGCCATCCTCGGCCTGCACGAGGTGAAGAAGAAGCCCGCGGTCGTGGACGGGCAGATCGTGATCCGCGACCTCACCAACCTCTCGCTCTCGCTCGACCACCGCGTGGTGGACGGCGCCGTGGGCGCCGACTTCCTCTACGCCGTGATCGAGCGGCTCGAACACCCGGAGAGCTGGCTCTCCACGTCCGACATCTGTTGAAGGGGACCACCGCCATGCAGGCTCCACTGCGCATCCGTTCGCTCGTCGCGCTCACCACCCTTCTCCTGCTGCCCGTTGCGCACGCCGCGCCCGCGGCGCCCGCGCCGCCCCCGACCCGCGCCGAGGTGGTGCGCGACACGCTGCACGGCGTGGTGATCGCGGATCCCTACCGCTGGCTCGAGGACAAGCAGAGCCCCGAGACCCGCGCGTGGATCGAGGCGCAGAACCGCTACCGCGAGTCGCTCATGGCGGGCGTGCCCGGCCGCGAGGCGCTGAAGGCGCGTCTCGATCAACTGCTCAAGGTGGACGTGACGGGCATCCCGCTCGAGCGCGGCGGGCGCACCTTCTTCTCGAAGCGGCGCGCCGACCAGGAGCAGCGCGTGCTCTACCTCCGCCGCGGCCCCGCGGGCCTGGACGAGGTGCTGGTGGATCCGCACCCGCTGAGCACCGACCACACCACTTCGGTCTCCATCCTCGACGTCTCGCCCGACGGCACGCTCGCCGCGGTCGGCACGCGCCAGGGCGGGGCCGACGAGGTGGCGGTGAGCTTCCTCGACGTGGACTCGCGCAAGGAGCTGGCGGACCGGCTGCCGCCCGCGCGCTACTTCGGGGTCGCCATCAAGCCGGACCGCAGCGGGTTCTTCTACTCGAAGTTCACCACCGCCGGCTCGCGCGTCTACGAGCACGCGATGGGAACGGACTCGACCGCGGACCGGCCGGTGTTCGGCGAGGGCTACGGGCCCGAGAAGATCATCACCATCGAGCTCTCCGAGGAGGGGAAGTACCTGCAGGTCTCCGTGCTCTACGGCTCGGCCGCGGAGCGCAGCGAGCTGTGGGTGAAGGACCTCGCGGGCGGCGGGCCGCCGGCTCCGGTCGCGAAGGACCTCGAGGGGTTCTTCTTCGGCACGGTGGTCGGCGACCAGCTCTACATGCACACGAACTGGCAGGCCCCGAAGGGCCGCGTCCTGCGCGCGGACCTCCGCGACCCGGCCCGCGAGCGCTGGCGCGAGATCGTGCCCCAGGGCGAGAACATCATCGAAGGCCTCTCGCTGGCCGGCGGGAAGCTGTTCGTGAACGAGCTCGAGAACGTGGTGTCGAAGGTCCGCGTCCTCGACGCCGACGGGCAGCCGCTCGGCGCCATCACGTTCCCCGCCCTCGGCGCGGTGGGCAGCATGAACGGGCGGTGGGCCTCGAACGAGGCGTTCTTCACCTTCAGCTCGTTCGTGGTGCCGGCCACCATCTTCCGCTACGACGTGGCCACCGGGGAGCGCACGGTGTGGTGGCGCTCGCAGGCTCCGGTCGAGAGCGACCGCTTCGAGACGAAGCAGGTCTGGTACACCTCGAAGGACGGCACCCGCGTGCCCATGTTCCTCGTCCACCGGAAGGGCCTGAAGCTCGACGGCTCGAACCCGACGCTGCTCACGGGCTACGGCGGCTTCACCGTCAACCTGACGCCGACCTTCAGCTCGGAGGCGGCGCTGTGGGTGGAGAACGGAGGCGTGTACGCGCAGCCCAACCTGCGCGGCGGCTCGGAGTTCGGCGAGGCCTGGCACCGCGCCGGGATGCTCGGCAACAAGCAGAACGTGTTCGACGACTTCATCGCCGCGGCCGAGTGGCTGGTCGCGAACCGGTACACCGCCCCGCGGAAGCTCGCCATCGAGGGCGGCAGCAACGGCGGCCTGCTGGTGGGCGCGGCGATCACCCAGCGGCCCGAGCTGTTCCGCGCCGCGATCTGCGCGGTGCCGCTGCTCGACATGCTGCGCTACCACCGTTTCCTGGTGGCGCGCTTCTGGGTGCCCGAGTACGGCTCGTCGGAAGACCCGGCGCAGTTCCGGTGGCTCCACGCCTACTCGCCGTACCAGCACGTGAAGAAGGGCGTGAAGTACCCGGCGGTGCTGCTCGTCTCGGGCGATTCCGACACGCGCGTGGACCCGCTGCACGCGCGCAAGATGACGGCCCTGCTCCAGACCTCGACCGGATCCGGCCGCCCCATCCTGCTCCACTACGACACCAAGGCGGGCCACGCCGGCGGCAAGCCCGTCAGCAAGCAGATCGAGGACGGGGCGGACGAGACGCACTTCCTGTTCTGGCAGCTCGGCATGACCGCGGCGCCGGCCGGCGGCGCGCCGCCCGCGGCGACCCGCCCGTGACCCGCGACCGCCGCGGCGTCCGCACCGGGGAAGGAGCCACGCCGTGACCGCACCGCTCCAGCGCGTGCTGGATCCCGAAGGCCGGCTGGTGGGCTCCGCGCCCGAGATCCCGCGCGAGGACCTGCGGCGCCTCTACCGCCACATCGTCAAGATGCGCGTGCTCGACCAGCGCATGCTCTCGCTGCAGCGCCAGGGGCGCGTGGGGTTCTACGGCACCGCCACCGGCCAAGAGGCCGCCATCACCGGCTCGGCCTACGCGCTGCGCGAAGGCGACTGGGTGTTCCCCGCGCTGCGCGAGATGGGCGTCTCGCTCTGGCGCGGCACCACCGTGAGGGAGATGGTCTGCCAGCTCATCGGCAACAGCGGCGACGTGCTCATGGGCCGCCAGATGCCCTGCCACTTCAGCGACCGCAGGGTGCGCACCGTGGCGTGGTCGTCGGTGATCGGCACCCAGCTGGTGCACGCGATGGGTGCGGCGTGGGCCGCGAAGATCCGGAAGGACGACGTGGTGTGCGCGGGCTTCATGGGCGACGGAGCCTCCTCGTCGGCCGACTTCCACGCCGCCGCGAACTTCGCCGGCGTGTTCAGGCTGCCCGTCGTGTTCATCTGCCAGAACAACCAGTGGGCGATCTCGGTGCCGCTGGCGATGCAGACCGCCGCCGAGAGCATCGCCATCAAGGCGGTGGCCTACGGGTTCCCGGGCGTGCGCGTGGACGGCAACGACCTGTTCGCGGTGATCGCCGCGGTGCGCGAGGCGGCCGAACGCGCGCGCTCGGGCGGCGGCCCCACGCTGGTGGAATGCGTGACGTTCCGCATGGGCGGACACTCGTCGAGCGACGACCCCGCCCGCTACCGCGACCCCGCGCTGGTGAGCGACTGGGAGCGCCAGGACCCGCAGCGCCGGCTGCGCACCTTTCTCACGGGCATCGGCGCGCTCGGCGAAGGCGACGAGGAGCGCTGGACGCAGGAGATCAACGACGAGATCGGCGCGGCCATCCAGGAGGCCGAGGCCCTGCCCCCGCCCCCCATCGAGAGCATGTTCACCGACGTCTACAAGGAGATGCCCCGCCACCTCCAGGAGCAGATGCGCTACGCCATCGCGATGGGCGAGGGCCAGAAGTCCGAGGGCGCCTTCCCGCTGTAGCCCGGCCTTCCACGACCCGCGTCGCGGGAATGCGAGATGGCTGCGGGATGCAGGGGGCGCGGTATCTCCGAGAGCGGCGCTACCGGTCCCGCAGCACGCCGGCCACGCGCCCGATCTCCTCGTTGGTCTTCCAGCGGCCCAGCAGCGACCCCATGTAGACGCCGCGCACCACCCCCTTCTGGTCGATCACGAAGGTGGTCGGTGTCCCGAGGACTCCGTTCAGGTAGGGCGCGAGCGCCTTCGGGTCGGGGACCAGCTCGCGCACCCGCGTGCGCAGGGTGTCCACGACCGCGTGCACCCGCTTGAGGTCGTGCTCGAAGCCGGGCGCGGTGCTGAGGACCACGATCTGGTCGTAGCGCGCGAACAGGCCGGAGATCTGCCCGCGGTGGCCGCGATCCGACGCGGTCGTGGGGTTCCACAGGCTCAGCAGCACGGTCTTCCCCCGCAGGTCCTCGAGCCGGATGGTCTCCTTGCCGTCGAGCGTCCGCGCCTCGAACGCCGGCGCCGGGTCGCCGCTCGCGAGCGGGCGGCCCGGGGCGGCCGGTGGCGAGGACGAGGCGCGCGCCGGCGCCGGCCGGGTCGCGGGCCCCTTGCCGCGGCAGCCGTCGAGCGGGCCGCCGGTCACGCGGAGCCGCACGAACTCCCCGAGCGTGCAGTGGCCGGACGACGTGAGCCGCCGGCAGCGCTCCCACAGCCACTGGTGCCGGGTCATGCCCTGGTTGTCGGGATGGAGCGCCCGGACGCTGGTGCCGTTCTCGGCGACCCCCCACTCGGTGTAGTGCCACGGCGTGCCGTCGGCGATCGGCGGCTTCGCCGCGCGCAGCCATTCGTCCATCGCGGCCTGGA
>CAYHRW010000128.1:0-2658 GCA_964359105.1 uncultured bacterium | reverse complement strand
CCGCGCCGCCTGCTCCCGCCTGTGCCGCCGAGAGCGAAGCCCCCCACGGACCGCTCGCCGCGTGCGCGGTCTCGAGCGACGAGCCCCACGGGTTCCCGGCTCCGGCGCCGGAGGTCGGCGTCGCGCCGGCCGAGGTGGTCGCCGGCCGCATCATCGAGAGCGGCGCGTCGGTCGGCAGGATCTCCCCGGGGTTCGCGAGCCGCCAGGTCCACTCGAAGCGCGCCCACTTGAACCCGCCCCCCTGCCCGGGCGAGTTGAGCCGGACGTTCGCGATCGCTCGCAGGCGCGGCGGGAAGATGTAGCTCTGCGACAGCTTGATGGTATAGGCGATGGTGCTCTGGCGGCCGTTCTCGCCCGCGAACGGCGGCGGCTCGGTCAGGCCGAGCTCGCGCTTCTCGTCCTGGCGGGCGCCGGCGGGGACGACGACGAGGCAGCTGTCCCCCGGCTTCCGCGGCGGGCCGTCTCGCCATCCGCTCGAGTCGCCGACGAAGTCCATCAGGAACATGGCCGCGGAGTGCTCCTCCATCTTGCCGCGCCATTCGATGAAGTAGGGATGCCTCGCGCGCTGGCTGACCACCCAGAATCCCGCCTGCTTGAAGTTCTCCAGCACCATCGGCAGCGGCCCGACCTGCATGACGCTCTCGTCCCAGGAGTCCTGGTCCCCGTCCGAGTGGCCGGTGAGCGTGAGCCCGCTGCCCTGGAACGCGACCTCGAACCACACGGAGTCGCCGTAGACGTCCTTGCGGTAGCTCCTGACGCCGCCGGTCTGCACCAGCTTCTCGAACATCCACTTCTTGCGCTCTCCCTTCAGGGTGATGGGGCCGGTCTGCGCGAGCACGCGGTCGCGCCTCTGGCGCTTCACCGGGTCCCAGTCCGCGGTGGCGATGAGGATCGAGATCGTGCGGTCCTCGCCCTCGTGGATGTCGGCCCCGGCGCCGAACACCGCCGTCCGCAGGCCCGGGAGGGCCGGGTCGGCGCTCTTCTCCGGGTCGCCGATCAACTGGCTTTCATCGTGCGGCTTTCCATCCTCTTCCGACGCGATCCGGTAGAACTGGATCCCGCCCTCGGGCTTCTTGTTGAGCTGGTACTTGAGCACCAGGCGGTAGGCGCCCTCGCCCAGCTCCGGGTTGGGGACGGCGTTGAACGAGGAGATGCTGCACTCGGTGTCGCGCAGGTCGGGGATCGCGAGCGAGTCCAGGTCCCAGTGCTTCCTGAGCCAGGCGAGCCAGATCGGGTTCGCCGCCCGCGCGCGGCGGAGCCCCTCGGCTGTGTTCGCCGCGATCCGCTGCTGGACCTCTTCCCGCGTCAGGTCGCGACCGTCGATGTGGAGCGTCTGGCCGGCGTCGAGCTGGGCCTGGAGCGCGAGCGGCCCGGCCTCGTCGTACGCCAGGCGCGCCGCGTCGGCCTCGGCCGCGCGCTTCGCCATCTCCTCGAGGAACCTGCGGGTCACCGCGTCGCCCAGCTCGACCTCCAATTCGTAACCATTCGGCGCCTGGCGGTAGACCGAGGTGGCGTCGTTGAACTCGACGCCGCTCTGCGTCACCGCCGCGCGGTAGCGCTTGAGGTAGTGGAGGATCTCGTTGAGGTCCACCTTGTGCCCGAAATCGAGCTCGAAGTCGAGGTGATACGGGTCCGCCAGCTTACGCAGATCGAGCACCGAGTCGCGCGCGCCGATCGCAGGGTGGGCGGCCCGCCACTCCCGGCGCAGCAGGTCGAACGCCCTGTTGAGCCGCTGCTCGGCGACCAGCTGGCCGGGCGTGTAGCTCCAGGTCTGCTTGACGGGGTTCGGCGGCAGCTCCGAGAGCCCCCGGAAGCCCGTCGCTCCGTTGGCGAGCAGGATCTCGTGCTCGCGCGCGGCGGCCATCAGCGCCGGATCGATCTGCTCGACCACGATGGTGCCGTTCTCCTGGTGGCGCACGCGCATCGTGCCGTTGCCAAACACGCCGTCCACGTACTTCCTCGGCGCCGCGAAGTCGGCGTCGTCCCGGGGAACGCCCAGCGTGGTGATGACGTCGGGCGCCTCGATGCGCGTGCCGTCGGGCAGCACGCCGGCGAGGCGCGCGGTGATGCGCGGCTCGACCCAGATGCCGCTCAGCCGCCAGTGCGTGTAGGCGGAATAGGCGGTGAGGCCCAGGTCCTCGAGCCCGAGCAGGCAGCCGCCCCAGGCGGCGATCGGGGCCGCGACCGCCCAGCCGGCGTACTCCAGCGCCAGCGGCATGCCGGTGTAGAGCACGCCCTCCCAAGCCTGCGTCATGGCCTCGTCCCAGACCGCCTCGTGATCTCCCGCGGCCTGCTCCTTGAGCGCTTCATACATCATGTAGAGGGAGAAGCCGACCTGCATGAACACGGCGCCGCGGTTGTTCTTCAGGAACTCCATCATCGAGGGCCGATCGAACACGGCGCCGCCCGCCGCGCCCATCGCCTTTGCCGCCCCGGCGCCCACCGGGGCGCGCTCGCCGGTCGATCCGTGCCCCGGCCGCTCTCCGCCCGCGCCGGCGGGACGCTCGCCCGCGGGTGCCTCGGGCCCGCCGCGGCCGGCGGGGCCGTGCGCCGCCTCCGCGGCGCGCGCCTCGGCGGCGAGCGCCCCCGCGACCGTGAACAGCCGATGCCGCGCCAGGCTCGCGGCCGCGTCCCGCCCCACCCGGCCGAGCCCCCCCC
>CAYHRW010000127.1:0-7865 GCA_964359105.1 uncultured bacterium | reverse complement strand
AGTTCAGCAGCGAGATCACCACCGGCATGTCGGCGCCGCCGATCGGGATCACCATGAGGACCCCGAAGACCAGCGCGCCTCCCAGCAGCGTGTAGAACGCGGCCTGGCCGCCTCCCATCCCGATCCACACGATGGTGGCGAGCAGGCCGAAGAACAGCAGCACGTTGACGATCTTCTGGATGGTCGAGGTGATGGCGCGCTCCGAGATGATGCCCTGGAGCTTGCCGAACGCCACCAGCGAGCCGCTGAACGAGATCGAGCCGATGATGCAGCCGAAGATCGTCGCGCCGACCGAGAGCGGGCTCTCGGCCCGCGTGCCGACGAATTCCACGGTCGAGATCAGCGCCGCCGCGCCGCCGCCGCAGCCGTTCAAGAGCGCGACCATCTGCGGCATATCGGTCATGGCCACGAAGCGCGCGCCAGCCGTGCCGAGCACCGCGCCCACGACAATGCCGAGGATGATGAGCGGGCCGTTGTGCGGGCCCGCGCCGCCCGGAGACAGCCACAGGAACAGGAACGTCGCGACGATCGCGAACGCCATGCCGATCGCGGCGAGCTGGTTGCCGCGCCGCGCGCGCGCCGGGTGGCTCAGGAACTTGAGGCCGACGATGAACAGCACCGCCGACGTCAGGTAGGCGAGGTCGGAAAGCACCTTGGGGTTCATGCCTTCCTCCCGGGCGACTTCCTGGACTTGAACATCTCGAGCATGCGGTCGGTCACCACGAACCCGCCGAACAGGTTCATGGCGCCCAGCACCACGGCGGCGAACCCGAGCCACACCAGCACCGGGTTGGTGGCTTCGGCGAGCACCAGCATGCCACCGAGCATCACGATGCCGTGGATCGCGTTGGTGCCGGACATGAGCGGCGTGTGCAGCACCACCGGGACCTTCGAGATCACTTCGAAGCCCACGAAGACCGCGAGCACGAAGATGTAGACGGAGTAGAGGATGAGGGTGCTCTCGTTCATGACGCCTTCCCCGCGACCGCCGGCTCCGGCGAGGCCGCAGCCGCCCGCGTGATGCAGGAATCGCGAATGATGTCGTCCTCGAAATCGAGGTTGAGCTTGCCGTCCTTGACCATCAGCTGCACCAGAGCGGCGACGTTGCGCGAGTACATCTGGCTCGCGTGCAGGGGCAGGGTGGCCGGCACGTTGATGGGACCCATGATGAGCACGCCGTGCTGGCGCACGTCCTGGCCGGCCACGGTGAGTTCGCAGTTGCCCCCGGTCTCGGCGGCCAGGTCCACGATCACCGAGCCGGGCTTCATGTCCTTCACCATGGCCCCGGTGATGAGGACGGGCGCCTTCCTGCCCGGGATGGCGGCGGTCGTGATGGCGATGTCCGCGGTCTTCAGGCGCGCGTGGATGAGGTCGCGCTCCTTCTGCTGGTGCTCCTCCGACAGCTCCTTCGCGTAGCCGCCGGCCTGCACCGCGTCCTCGGCGAGCAGCTCGAGCCCCACGAACGTGGCGCCGAGGCTCTGGACCTCCTCCTTGACCGCGGGCCGCACGTCGAAGGCCTCGACCACCGCGCCCAGGCGGCGGCAGGTCGCGATCGCCTGCAGGCCCGCAACCCCGGCGCCCAGCACGAACACGCGCGCGGGGGCGATGGTGCCCGCCGCGGTCATCATGAGCGGGAAGAACTTGCCGAGCGAGGTGGCGCCCCACAGTGCGGCCTTGTAGCCGGCGACGCTCGCCATGGACGAGAGCGCGTCCATCTTCTGCGCCCGCGAGGTGCGCGGGATCATCTCCATCGAGAAGGCCGTCACGCGGCGCGCCGCCAGCCTCTTCACGGCATCGGAATCCCGGTCGCGGCCGAGGAACGCGACCAGCGCGGCGCCCTCGCGCACGAGGTCGGCCTCGTGTGCGCCCAGCGCCTCGTTCGGCATCGGCTCGCGCACCTTGAGCACGACGTCGGCCTGCGCGTAGAGGTCACGGGCTCCGGTGACGATGGCCGCCCCCGCCTGGCGGTAGGACTCGTCCGGATGGCTGGCGCGTTCCCCGGCGCCGGTCTCCACCGCCACCTCGAGCCCGGCCTTGACGAGCCTGGCGACGGTCTCGGGGACCAGCGCGACGCGGGTCTCGCGCGGAGCGATTTCACGCGGTACGGCGATACGCATATCGTGTGGACCTTTCTGGGAGGGTCGGCGGGCGCGCAGGATGTGAGATGCGCCGCCGGTTGGCAAGCCTCATGCAGTAGTCATGCCGGGCCTCGGTGTCGGAGCGCGTGGTCGCGGAGGGCTGGCGAGCGGCGGCGACGACCGCTTCGTGCATCCCGCGCCGCGGAACCTATCCCGCGTCCCAACGCCGAGTTCCCATCGCCGCGCCGTGCCCGCGGCCCGTGCTCCGGAGCCTCCGCTCCGGCGCGAGGCCTGGCCCGGCGAACGGCGCCGCGGGCCATTCTATCCGGCCAGGCTTGTCCCTGTCCTGTCAGAGTGTCAGGAGAGCGGAAGGCTCCGCCGTGCCGTTCGCGGGCCCCGGCCCGTGCACTGGGCCCGGCGGGCGGGGCTTCCCGGGGGCGGGAGCGGTGCTCCCCGGTCCCGGACGAGGTCTGTTAGGTTTAGCGCAGCGATCCACCCACAATACCCCGACTGGAGAGCACCCCGATGCATGGCTCAGGCGCAGTGCCCAAGGTAGTCGCGAAGAATCCCCTGGTCGAGATTGACGGCGACGAGATGACCCGGGTGATCTGGGCCATGGTCAAGGAGCACCTGATCGAGCCGTTCGTGGAGATCCGGCTGGAGCGCTATGACCTGTTCCTGCCCGAGCGCGACCGCACCGATGACCAGGTGACGGTCCAGGCCGCCGAGGCCATCCGCAAGCACGGCGTGGGCGTCAAGTGCGCCACCATCACGCCCGACGCCGCGCGCGTCAAGGAGTACAACCTCAAGAAGGCTTGGCCGAGCCCGAACGGCACGCTGCGCGCGATCCTCGATGGCACCGTGTTCCGCAAGCCGATCGTGGTGAAGACCATCCCGCCGATGGTGCGCGCCTGGAAGAAGCCCATCACCATCGGTCGCCACGCCTACGGCGACGTCTACCGCGATGTCGAGATCAAGGTCCCGGGGCCCGGAAAGGTGGAGCTCACCTACACCCCCGCGGACGGCGGCCCCGGCCAGTGGCTGGTGGTGCACGAGTTCCAGGGCCCGGGCGTGGCGCTCGGCATGCACAACACCGACCAGTCCATCCGCTCGTTCGCGCGCGCCTGCATCCAGTTCGCGCTCGCCGAGAGGCTGGACCTGTGGTTCGGCGCCAAGGACACCATCAGCAAGACCTACGATGCGCGCTTCAAGGACATCTTCCGCGAGGAGGTCGAGGCGCGGAAGTCCGACTTCGAGGCCGCCGGCATCACCTACTCCTACCTGCTGATCGACGACGCCGTGGCGCGCGTGATGCGCTCCGCCGGCGGGTTCCTGTGGGCGTGCCGCAACTACGACGGCGACGTGATGAGCGACATGCTGGCGTCCGGCTACGGGAGCCTCGGCCTCATGACCTCGGTGCTGGTCTCGCCCGAGGGGAAGTTCGAGTACGAGGCCGCGCACGGCACCGTGCAACGGCACTACTACCAGCACCTGAAGGGCGAGCCCACCTCGACCAACTCGACCGCCACCATCTTCGCGTGGAGCGGCGCGCTCGGGAAACGCGGGGAGCTGGACGGGACGCCGGAGCTCACCGAGTTCGCGAGGAAGCTCGAGGAGTCGGTGATCGAGACCATCGAGTCGGGCACGGTCACCAAGGACCTCGCGGCGATCGCGGAGCCGAAGGTGGAGAGCTACATCTCCACCGAGGGCTTCATCACCGCCATCGCGGATCGGCTGCGTGCGAAGGTGGAGGCCGGGGCGGCGGCGCGGTAGGAAGGCGGAGCAGACCTCCGCGGGCGCGGGCCTCCGGACCCGTGCCCGCGGGGCGTTTCCGTTCCCCGCGAATGCCGCGGTTGGTGCTACCATGCGCGGCCGTCCGGTCACGCAGTCCGCGGCCCGCGAGCCGCTTCCATGACGGGCGCCGCGCCGGCGCCCGCACCCTCGCGATGAGGCACCATGGCTGACCTCTCCATCTCCTTTGCCGGCATCAAGGCCCCCAATCCCTTCTGGCTGGCCAGCGCGCCCCCGACCAACAGCGGCGCCCAGGTGATGCGCGCCTTCGAGCTGGGCTGGGGCGGCGCGGTATGGAAGACGCTCGGCAACCCGATCGTGGACACCTCGAGCCGCTTCGGCTCGCTCGACGTGGGCGGGCAGCGCATGGTGGGCTTCAACAACATCGAGCTCATCACCGACCGGCCGCTCGAGGTCAACCTTCGCGAGATCGCCGAGGTCAAGCGGCGCTTCCCGGACCGGGCGCTCATCGTGTCGCTGATGGTCGAGTCGAAGGAGGACTGGCGCGACATCATCAAGGCCACGGTGGACACCGGCTGCGACGGCCTCGAGCTCAACTTCGGCTGCCCGCACGGCATGTGCGAGCGCGGCATGGGCTCGGCGGTGGGGCAGGAGCCCGAAGTCCTGAAGGTGGTGGCCGGCTGGGCGGTGGAATACTCGCCGATCCCGGTGCTGATCAAGCTCACGCCCAACGTGGGCGACATCCTCGAGCCCGGCGTGGCCGCGGTGGAGGCGGGCGTCCACGGCCTCTCGCTCATCAACACCATCAAGAGCCTGATCGGCGTGGACCTCGACCGCATGGTGCCCTACCCGGTGGTGGGGAGCCGCTCGACCAACGGCGGCTACTGCGGGCCGGCGGTCAAGCCCATCGCGCTCCACATGGTGGCGGCGCTGGCGCGCGACCCGCGCATCACCGTGCCGATCTCGGGCATCGGCGGCATCGCCACCTGGCGCGACGCGGCCGAGTTCATCGCGCTCGGCGCCACCAGCGTCCAGGTGTGCACCGCGGTGATGCACTACGGCTTCCGCATCGTCGAGGACATGATCGAGGGGCTCTCGAACTTCCTGGACGCGAAGGGCATGAAGTCGGTGAGCGAGCTGCGCGGCCGGGCGCTGCCGGCGTTCGTCGAGTGGGGCGACCTCGACCTCAGCTACAAGGTGGTGGCCGAGGCGGACCCCGAGAAGTGCATCGGCTGCGACCTGTGCTACGTGGCCTGCCGCGACAGCGCGGTCCACTGCATCCACACCACGGCCGAGCCGCTCGCCGAGGGGCACCGCGCGCCCACGCGCGAGCGCGCGATCGCGGCGGCGCGGCGCGACGGGCACGTGGCGCACGTGGTGTGGGTGGACGAGAGCGAGTGCATCGGCTGCAACCTGTGCTCGGCCGTCTGCCCGGTGCCGGGCTGCATCACCATGAAGGACGTCACCGGCGCGCCGTTCGAGTCGTGGAACGACCGCATCGCGAAGGGGACCGCGAAGGTCCCGGGCGGGCTCGAGGACTGGCGCGCCGCGCACGCGGGGAAGCGGTAGGAGCCCCGGTTCTCGAACGGACCGCCCCGCGGACACGAACCGTGGTGGCCGGGGCGGAGGAGGAACGATGAGGATCCTCGTGCTGGGCGGTGGCGCGCAGGGGCGCGTCGTCGCCACCGACCTGGCGCGCACGCTGCCCGGCGATCGGGTGACGGTCGCCGACCTGCGCGACCCGAAGCTCCCGGCGCTCCCGAACCTGGCGTGGGTCGAGGCCGATTGCTCCGGCCCCACCGCGACCGCGCGCCTCATGCGCGACCACGACTTCGCGGTGGGGGCGCTCCCCGCGCGCCTCGGCTACGGCGCGATGCGCGCCGCGATCGAGGCGGGGCGCGACCTGGTGGACGTCTCGTTCTGCGCCGAGGACGCGCTCGCGCTCGAGGCCGACGCGCGCGCCGCGCGCGTGGCGATCCTGCCCGACTGCGGGCTGGCGCCCGGGCTCTCGAACCTCACCGTGGGCGAGATGCTCTCGCGCCACGGCACGCCCGACGAGATCATGATCATGGTGGGCGGCGTGTCGCAGGATCCCGCGCGCCCGTACGGCTACGTGGTGACGTGGTCGGTGGAGGATCTGCTCGAGGAGTACACGCGCCCGGCGCGCATCGTGAGCGGCGGGCGCCGGGCCACGGTGCCGGTGTTCAGTGGCTACGAGCGCGTGCCGGTGGACGGCGTGGGGGAGATGGAGGCGTTCTACAGCGATGGCCTGCGCACCCTGCTCGACACCGTGCCGGGCGTGCGCGAGATGGGGGAGAAGACGCTGCGCTGGCCCGGGCACGCCGAGGCGGTGCGGCCGCTGGTCGCCGCCGGCCGGCTGGTCGAGGAGCTGCGCGCGCGCTGCACCGAGCCCGAGCCCTCCGACCTGGCGGCGCTGAGGATCGCGCTGCGCTGGGGCGGTCGCGAGCGCCTCGTCACGCTGGTCGAGCGTGCCGACCCCGTCGCGCGCATGTCCGCGATGGCGCGCACCACCGCCTGCACCTGCTCCGTGGTGGCGCAGCTGGTGGCGTCAGGCGCCGCGATCGAGCGCGGCATCCAGCCGCTCGAGCGCGTGGGGCGCGATCTCGGCGCGGCGGCGTTCATCCACGAGCGCCTCGCCGAGCGCGGCGTGCGGCTCGTGGAGCGCGAGGTCGTGGCGTGAGGGGCGCGGAGAACAGCGCCCCGGATGCCGGGCCCGGGCTCACCGCGCTCCAGATCCGGCACGGCCACCCGGACTTCCTCGACCTGCCCTGGCACCTGCCGCTCGCCGGGTGGCCCTCGGGCACCACGCGCATCGTCAAGGTGCAGCGCGGCCTCTCGCGCCACGAGGTGATGTTCTGCGGCTACGGCGGCGCGATCTACGCGTTCAAAGAGCTGCCGCCCGGGGTGGCCGAGCGCGAGTACGAGCTGCTGCGCGCGCTCGAGGAGCGCCAGTTGCCCGCGGTGCTGCCGGTCGGCCACGCGCGCGCGCGCACCCTGGGCGAGGGCCCGACCAGCGTGCTGGTGACGCGCTACCTGGACGGCTCGCTGCCCTACCGCACGCTGTTCATGCAGCCCGGGCTCGAGCGCTACCGCCAGCGGCTGCTCGACGCCATGGCGAGCCTCATCGTGCGGCTCCACCTCGCCGGCTTCTACTGGGGCGACTGCTCGCTCTCGAACACGCTGTTCCGCCGCGACGCCGGCGCGCTCCACGCGTGGCTGGTGGACGCCGAGACCTCCGAGATCCGCGAGTCGCTCTCCGACGGCCAGCGCCGCCAGGACCTGTACATCCTGGAGGAGAACGTGGCCGGCGAGCTCGCCGACCTGGCGGCGATGGGCGAGGCGGCGTCGCTGCCCGACAGCCGCGACACCGGTGAGGCGATCCGCCTGCGCTACGAGCGGCTGTGGAGCGAGATCACGCGCGAGGAGGTCATCGCGCCGGCCGAGAGCTACCGCATCCACGAGCGCATCCGCGCCATGAACGAGCTGGGCTTCACGGTGAGCGAGATCGAGCTGGTGGCGACCGGCGTCGGCAACCAGCTGCGCATGCGCACCATCGTCACCGACCGCGACTACCACCGGCACATGCTCCACAGCCTCACCGGCATCGTCGCCGGCGACCGGCAGGCCGCGCTCATGCTGAACGAGATCCGCGAGATGAAGGCGACGCTGTCGCGCGAGCTGAACCGCAGCGTGACGATGAGCGTGGCGGCCACGCGCTGGCTCGACGAGCGCTTCCATCCCACGGTGCGGCGCCTCGCGCCGCTCGCGGCCGGCACGGCGGACGTCTCGGAGCTCTATTGCCAGGTGCTCGAGCACAAGTGGTACCTGTCGGAGCGCGCCCGTCACGACGTGGGGCTGGATCACGCCATCGAGGACTACCTGCGGGAGTTCAAGGGAGTGGCGTGAGAGGCCGCGCGGGCCCGCGGGCCTCGCCGGCGCCCGCGGCCCGCGGCCCCCCGCCCGCCGTCGGAGGGCCGCGGGCTGAGGTCCCCCGTTGCCGGGCGCGCCCCCCGG
>CAYHRW010000126.1:0-7938 GCA_964359105.1 uncultured bacterium | reverse complement strand
TCTCAAACGGCTTGACGATGACCCTCGGGTAACATCAACAAATGGCTTGACAGGCAGGATGGCGCGCCGCGGCGGCCGGCCATTGCGGAGTGCAATGCGCGTGCGCGCGCCCGGCCACGGCGGACGCATGCGCGTCGCCGCTGCGCGCATCTGGCGTGGCTCCGCGCGATGCGCGCGCCGGCGCGCGCGCCGGCAGACGAGTTGCATCAGAGCCGGGCGCCCCCGTCGGATCGCCGGCGCCCGCGATGCGCCGGGCGCGTCATCAGCCCGGGCGGGAAGCCCGGGAAGGCCACAGCAGGGCCCGCCCGCGGGCCACGTGAGGTCCACGATGGATCACTACATCCCCAAGCGCCGCGTGCCCGTGACCCTGTGGTCGGGTGATCTCCAAGGCGTGAGCGGCTGGATCTTCCTCGATCTCGACGCCGCCGGAGTGCGCCACCAGACGGTGCTCGAGAAGCTCAACGAATCGCAGCCGTTCCTGCCCGCCGCGGTGGGCGAGCAGGGACGCATCCACCTCTTCAACAAGTCGCGCCTGGTGCGGGTCTCCCCCGGGAGGCAGGTGATCCAGAGCGACGTGTTCACGCGCGGCTTCCAGCCCTGGCGCGAGGAGGAAGCCGAGGTGGTGTTCGCCGACGGCGCCGTGCTCGGCGGGCGCGTGTGGATGCCGCTCCAGCGCGAGACCCAGCGCCTCTCCGACTTCCTCAACCAGCAGGGCCAGGGCTTCTTCGTGCTGCTCACCGCGGCCGGGACGCACCTGATCCATCCGGCCGGCGTGGTGGAGCTGCGGATCTCCGAGAGCGCGGGCGCCCCGCTCGCCGGCATCGAGCAGAGCGGGTAGCCGGATCCCCATCACGCCCGCCCGCCGCACCCCCCGCGCGGCGGGCGTCGTCGTTGCTTCGCGGTTGAGCGGGCCGGCGCGTCTCGGCTACCATGCCGCGTCCGCATGCTTCCCTTCGGGCGCCTCGACACGCGGCCCGAGCCGCCCGCTCACCCCAGGAGCCCCCCCGTGGAGACCGTCCCCCTCACCGAGCAGGACCGCGCCCGCGCGCTGTCGGAGTTCATCGAGCGGGTGGTCGCCGGGATCGAGCCGCTGCAGCTCGAGCTCAACCAGGCGGTGTGGAACGCGAACATCACCGGCGATCCGGCCCACGAGGCCGAGAGCGCGCGGCTCGACGCGCGGCTGCGCACGCTGTTCTCGGCGCGCGAGCCCTACCGCTTCCTGTGCGGCATGGTCGAGGCCGGCGGCCTGTCGGACCCGCTGCTCGCGCGCCAGCTCGCGCTGCTGCTCAACAGCTACCGCGCGCACCAGATCGCCCCCGCGATGATCGAGCGCATGGTGAAGCTCGAGAAGAAGCTGGAGAGCCGGTTCAACAACTTCCGCGCGCTCCTCGACGGCGAGCGGGTGGGCGACAACGCGCTGCGCCAGGTGCTGCGCGAGTCGGAAGACTCCGCGGGGCGCCGGCGCGCCTGGGAGGCCTCCAAGCAGATCGGGAGCGAGGTGGTGGAAGAGCTGGTCGAGCTGGTCGGCCTGCGCAACCAGGCCGCGCGCGAGCTGGGCTTCGACAACTACTACTCGATGATGCTCACGCTCGACGAGCTGGACGAGCGCGAGCTGTTCGCCCTGCTCGACGACCTCGACCGCGGCACCCGGCCGCTGTGGGACCGCTACAAGAGCGACCTCGATGGGCGGCTCGCCCGGCGTTTCGGCGTCGAGCCCGCGGCGCTGCGGCCCTGGCACTACGCGGATCCCTTCTTCCAGGAAGCGCCGGCCTCCGGGGTGGACCTCGACCGGTTCTTCGACGGCCGGAGGCTCGAGGACCTGACCGAGCGCTTCTACCACGCCGTGGGCTTCGAGATCCGCGACCTGCTCGCGCGCGCCGACCTCTACGAGAAGCCGGGCAAGAGCCAGCATGCGTTCTGCCTGGCGATGGACCGCAGGGACGACATCCGGGTGCTCTGCAACCTGCGCGCGAACGAGTACTGGATGGGAACCATGCTCCACGAGTTCGGCCACGCGGTGTACGACCAGCACGTGGACCGCGCGCTGCCGTTCCTGCTGCGTGCTCCCGCGCACATTCTCACGACCGAGGCGAGCGCCATGCTGTTCGGCCGGCTCTCGAAGAACGCGGCGTGGCTGGAGCGCTGGGCCGGCGTGCCGGCGGACGAGGCGCGCGCGGCGGGCGAGGCGTGTGCGCGCACGGTGCGCGACCAGCTGCTGGTGCAGACCCGCTGGATGCTGGTGATGTGCGCCATGGAACGCGCGCTCTACCGCGACCCCGCGCAGGACCTGAACGCGCTGTGGTGGGACCTGGTCGAGCGCTTCCAGTCGGTGCGGCGGCCCGACGGCCGCGACGCGCCCGACTGGGTTAGCAAGCTCCACTTCAGCGTGGCGCCGGTCTACTACCACAACTACATGCTCGGCGAGATGATGGCCTCGCAGCTCCAGAGCCACATCCAGCGCGAGGTGCTGGGCGACGGCCCGGAGGTGTGGGCGCGCTACGTGTCGAGCCCGGAGGTCGGCCGCACTCTGATCGAGAGGCTCTACCGGGGCGGCAAGACCGAGGACTGGCGCGGCACGCTCAGGCGCGCGACCGGGGGCGCGCTCTCGGCCGCCGCGTTCGTGGATGAGCTGGCCGGCGGATCGTGAAGGAACGGGGCCTGAGACGAGCGCCCCGCGCGTGAACGTCTCCGCGGGCCTGCCGCGCGACCGGGCGATCCTCTACGGCGCGGCGTTCCTGCGCGCGCTCGCCACCGGCATGACGGGCGTGCTGCTCGGCATCTACGTCGCGGGGCTCGGTGGCTCGCCGGCGCAGATCGGCGCGGTGATCGCCGCGGGTCTCGCGGGCGGTGCGGTCGCGACGCTGGCGGCCACGGTCGCGGGCGACCGGCTCGGGCGCCGGCGCTTCCTGCTCGCATCGTCGCTGCTCTCGGCCGCGGGCGCCGCGGCCCTCGCCGTCTCCTCGCAACCCATCACGCTCGCGCTCGCCGCCTTCCTCGGCATGGCGAACGGGATGGGGCGCGACCGCGGCGCGGCACTGGTGGTGGAGCAGGCGGCGCTGCCCTCGACCACGACCGACCAGGACCGCACGCGGGCCATCGCCTGGTACAACGTGCTCCAGGACGCCGGCCACGCCGCGGGCTCGCTGCTCGCCGGGCTGCCGGGACTGCTGCAGCACGCGGGCGGGCTCGCGAGCGTGCCCGCGCTGCGGCTCTCGCTCGGCGTGCCCGCGCTGCTGGCGCTCGCCGGCTTCGCCCTCTACCTCGGGCTCACGCGCGCGGTGGAGCCGTCGGCGCCAAAGGAACCGCTGCGGGTCACGCCCGCGACCCGCGGAGTGCTCTGGAGGATCGGTTCGCTGTTCGCGCTGGATGCGCTGGGCGGCGGGTTCCTCACCACCGCGCTGCTCTCGCTCTACTTCTTCCAGCGCTTCGGCGCCGGCGCCGGCGTGATCGGCCTGCTGTTCTTCGGCGCGCGGGTGGCGAACGCGCTCTCGCACCTGCTCGCCGCCTGGCTCGCGCGCCGCATCGGGCTCGTCAACACCATGGTCTTCACCCACATCCCTTCGAGCCTGCTGCTCGTCACCGTGCCGTTCGCGCCGAGCTTCGCCGTGGCGGCGCTGCTGTTCCTGCTGCGCGAGGGTCTGGTCGAGATGGACGTCCCGACGCGCCAGTCCTACGTGCTCGCCGTGGTGCGGCCGGAGGAGCGCACGTTCGCCACCGGGGTCACGCACCTGGTGCGGCTCGGAGCCTGGGCGGTGGCGCCGGCCTTCGCCGGGTTCTTCATGCAGCGCTGGTCGCTCGCGGTGCCGCTCTTCGTCGGCGCCGGGATGAAGATCGCCTACGACCTCATGCTCTTCGCGGCCTTCCGCCGGCTCAAGCCGCCGGAGGAGCGGGGGCGGGACCGCGGCGGCACCACGCAGGGGTCCGTCGCGCGGGCCGCGCGCCCGCCCGACTTGCAGTAGAATGCCCCCGCTTCATTCCGCTGCTCGGCACCGTCCACCCGGAGAGACGCCGTGAAGAAGAGCCTGGCCCTCGTCGCCCTGCTGCTCGCGGCATCCGCACCGGCCGCTCACGCCGGCCCGGGCGACGTGAGCCCCGACAGCGTGTACATGGTGGGCGAGTTCGTGGACCCGGTCTGCGTCTTCCAGCACGGCATGCTGGGCACCGCGCAGCGCGAGTGCGCGATGGTGCGCGGGCGGGTGGAGCAGGGGATGTACTTCTACGACATCCGCCGGCGCAAGCTCTACACCGTGATCGGGCAGAACCACTGGGAGGACCCGAAGCAGGGCTTCCTCGACGCGCTGGGCGACACCTTCGCGATCCGCGGCCGCGTGTGGGAGTTCGCCGGGAGCCAGGCCATCGCGGTCACTGCGGTCTACCCGCTCGACCGCCAGCCCGAGCCGCAGGCGCGGCTGTGGCCGTGGCACTGGGAGTGGAGCGTGCTCGCGGGCTGCGGCATCCTCGCGCTGCTCTACCTGCTCGCGCTGGGGCGCTGGCGCGGGCGCCTGGGCGGCGCGGGCCTGCCGTACGAGACGGGTCGCGCCTCGATGTTCCTTTCCGGCCTCGTCGTCGTGGTGCTCTCGCTCAACGGGCCGATCCACGACCTGAGCGACCAGTACCTGTTCTGGACCCACATGGTCCAGCACCTGCTGCTGGCGCAGGTCTTCCCGCTGCTGTTCCTGCTCGGGCTGCCGCCGTGGCTCAGGCAGGCGCTGCTGCGCCCGCGCGCGCTCGACGCCGGCTGGTCCTTGGTGGCCGGGGTGCCGGTGGGCTTCGCGCTCTACACCGTGGTGTTCTCGATCTGGCACGTGCCGTTGCTCTACAACCTGATGATGCGCGACCACAGCTTCCACATCGTGATGCACCTGATGGTGATGGCCACCGCGACCATGATGTGGTGGCCGGTGGTGGGCGGCGAGGTGGTGCGCAGGCCGCTCTCGCCCGGCGGGCAGATGCTCTACCTGTTCCTGCTGGGCACGCCGATGATGGCGGTGGCGGCGATGATCGTGTTCGCCGGCCGGCCGCTCTACGAGTGGTACGCGCTGGCCCCGCGCCTGTGGGGGATGAGCGCGGTGGACGACCAGCGCCTGGGCGGCCTCATCATGTGGATCCCGGGCGGCATGTTCTACTGGGCGGTGATGTCCGTCGTGTACTTCCGCTGGGCGGGACGCGAGCGCGAGCCGGAGACCCCGCTAGTGCACGGCACGGCGTGAGACCCGGACGGGAGCGGATGGCTGCGAGTGAGGTAGCCGCCAGGCAGCCGGGGATGGGCCTAACGGATGCCCCCCGGGAACCCAGGCGCCGCGCTAGAATGCAGGTGAGTGCGTGGAGCGCGCCCGCGAGCGCCTCGACGCAGACGCTGTCAGGAACCCCGGTCCCGGAGGGACCGGGGAATCGGCCGGTGCAGAAGCGCGATCGCGCTTCTCGACGCAAGAACCGCCGGTTCCGCGGGCAGGATCCGGCGAGGGATCGCAGAGGAGGTGTGGTGTGTCAACGCAGACCATGAAAGAGGGAACCACGTCGAGCGCGACGATCACCTGCGACGGCACCTCGGTGACCCTGCCGATCGTCCGCGGGAGCGAGGGCGAGACCGGCATCGTCATCGAGCAGCTGCGCGCCAAGACCGGCATGATCACGCTCGACCCCGGTTTCGGCAACACCGGCGCCTGCCGCAGCGCCATCACGTTCATCGACGGCGAGAAGGGCATCCTGCGCTACCGCGGCTATCCGATCGACGAGCTGGCCGAGAAGAGCAGCTTCCTCGAGGTGGCGTGGCTGCTCATCCACGGCGAGCTGCCCACCCGGGCGCAGCTCGACGGCTTCACGGCCGAGATCACGCGGCACACGCTGCTGCACGAGAACCTGCGCCGCTTCTTCGACGCGCTGCCGACGGACGCGCATCCGATGCCGGTGTGCGCCGCGGCGGTGGCGGCGCTGGCGACGTTCTACCAGGACCCGGAGACCGACCAGACGCAGCACGACGCCGTGATCCGCCTGCTCGCCAAGATGCCGACGCTCGCGGCCTACTCGTACAAGCACTCGACCGGCCAGCCGTTCATCTATCCGAAGAACCGGCTCGACTACTCGTCGAACTTCCTCAACATGATGTTCGCCACGCCGGCCGAGGACTACGCGGTGGATCCGGTGCTGGCGCGGGCGGTGGACCTGCTGCTGATCCTGCACGCCGATCACGAGCAGAACTGCTCGACCAGCGCGGTGCGCGTGGTCGGCAGCTCGCGCGCCAACCTGTTCGCCAGCGTCTCGGCGGGCATCAGCGCCCTGTGGGGTCCGCTGCACGGGGGGGCCAACCAGCAGGTCATCGAGATGCTCGAGCACATCGAGGCCGAGGGCGGCGACGCCCAGAAGTTCGTGGACCGCGCCAAGGACAAGAAGGACAACAGCCGGCTCATGGGCTTCGGACACCGGGTCTACAAGAACTACGACCCGCGCGCGGCCATCCTCAAGAAGTC
Source organism: uncultured bacterium (assembly GCA_964359105.1). Lineage (GTDB taxonomy): Bacteria > Eisenbacteria > RBG-16-71-46 > RBG-16-71-46 > RBG-16-71-46 > JACRPT01. The sequence goes on along the minus strand of CAYHRW010000126.1, from coordinate 1,471 downwards.
GTGCAACGAGGTGCTGGCCAAGCTCGGCATCCGGAGCCGTAAGCTCGAGATCGCGATGCAGCTCGAGGGAATCGCGCTCAAGGACGACTACTTCATCAGCCACAAGCTCTACCCGAACGTGGACTTCTACTCGGGGATCATCTACCAGGCGCTGGGCGTCCCGGTGAACATGTTCACCGTGATGTTCGCGATCGGGCGCATGCCGGGCTGGATCGCCCAGTGGCTCGAGATGCGCAAGGACCCCGAGACCCGCATCGCGCGCCCGCGCCAGATCTACACGGGAGCCACGAACCGGCCCTACGCGCCGATCGAGACGCGCGGCTAGACGAGTCCAGGCACCGCACGGCCGGCGGGAACGACTCCCGCCGGCCGTCGCATCGGGCACCGGCGCCGCGTCGGGAGCTCCGGCGGGTGCGGGGCAAGGCATGAAGAAGCTCCTGCTCATCTCGGCTCCGACGCTCGCCCTCGTGGGCGGGCTCGGCGGTGGGCTCGCCTGGCTCGCGCTCTACCCCGTGCTCCCGCGCGACCTGGGCGGGGCCGACGACCTCGACGTCCGGGCGCGGCACGTACGCGTCGCGGTGGCGCCGCACGACTCGCTCGACGCGTGGTACCTGCCCGGCGACGGCCGCGCCTCGGTGCTGCTGCTCCACGGCTACGGCCGCACGCATGCGCGCATGTGGCGCTACGGGGAGTTCCTGCACCGGGCCGGCTACGGCGTGCTCGCGCCGGACTTCCGCTCCTCGCGCGCCGCGCACCGGCTGCCGACCACGCTCGGCCACTACGAGCTGGCGGACGCCGAGGCCGCGCTCGGCTGGCTGCGGGCGCAGCCCGGCGCCGGCAGGATCGGCGTGCTCGGCGAGTCGTTGGGGGGCTCGGTGGCGCTGCTGCTCGCCGCGCGTGATCCGGACGTGGCTGCGCTGATCGCGGACTGCGCTTTCGCCTCGGGACGTGAGGCGCTCGAGGAGTCATGCGAGCGCTGGGCGCACCTGCCGCGCTGGCCGACCGCGGGGGTGGTGCGCTGGCTGAACCAGCGCGCCACCGGCCGGGACCCCTACCGCGTGGACGTGATGCCCGCTGCCGCCGCGCTCGGCGCGCGGCCCGTGTTCTTCATCCAGGCCCTCGAGGACAACCGCTTCTCGCCCGGACAGGCGCGAGAGCTGTGGAAGGCCGCCGGGGCGAAAGACCCGCTGTGGCTCATCCCCGGCGCGGGACACAACGAGGGCTGGGTGCTGCACCGCGCGGTCTACGAGCAGCGCGTGCGCGCCTTCTTCGACCTGCACCTGCTGGGCAAGGGCCCGGGACTGCCCGCCGGGCCGCTGTAGCTGAGGAGCCGGAGCGCGGACCGGCGCCCGATCGCACGGCGCCCGAGCACGGCGCCCGGACGCGCGACCGAACGTGCGCCCGAACCCGCGGCGCCCGAACATGGCGCGCCCGAACCCGCTCGCGAACCGCTCGCGAACCCCCTGTCGCG
>CAYHRW010000125.1:0-8000 GCA_964359105.1 uncultured bacterium | reverse complement strand
GCGGCGACCAGCCGTGCTTCGGGCTTGCGGGTCACGTTGTGCTCGTAGACGAACTTCCTCCGGTTCCCGCAGGCCATCCAGAACAGCGTCACGCGGGCGCGCGCCCCGCTCGTCCACGCGCCGCTGGCCCAGCCGTCACGAGCCGGCCGCGCGAGCGGGACGAGCGGGCGGTCGCTGCGCGCCACCGCCTCGAACTGCCGCGCGATCGCGGGCCAGTCGGGTTTCGTCGAGTCCGCGCACGCGGCGCACTCGAACAGCGCGACCTCGCCGCGCGAGCTGAAGCCGAATGCGAGCGCGCGGGCGCGCCCGTCGGCAGCGAGCGAGACGGAATCGAGCACCACGCTGTCGCCCCATGCGTTGCCGGCCACGAGGCGCGCCTGGTCCGCCGCAGCGCGCGTGGCGAGCGCAGCGCACACGGCCAGCATCACGAACAACGCGTTGCGCAACAGCATGGCGGCTCCCTCCGGCCCGTCGCGGCGTGGTGGGGGAGCGCGGCCATCGTACTCCCGGCGGGCGGCTCGCGGTGCAGCGAAAAAGAAGGCCCGGAGAGCGCGGGCTCAGCCAGCGAGCGGCGCTTCGGTGCGTGCGGTCGCGGCGGTGTGGTCCACCTCCTCGATCCACGCGCGCAGCAGCTCGGCCGCGGCCAGCACCGAGGCGGGGTCGCCCACCGGCTCCGCGCCGCTCACGCCGTCGTCCGCCACCCGCAGCGTGCCCGGCACGCAGCCGGCGGCGCGGCCAGCGCCGAGCGCCGACTCGATCCAGCCGCGCGCGCGCGCCTGCGCGTCGGCCGCGCGCTGGTGCACGCGCAGGTAGGCGGAGACGAAGGGCCCGAGCCACGCGGTCGAGACCAGCTCCGATCCGGGCGTCTCGCGCAGGCCCCATGGCGTCGCCAGCTCGCGCTCGACCGTCGCCACCAGGCGCGCCGCGCGGTCGGGCGCGAGCAGTGCGGGCGGCAGGCTCACCGCGAGGAGCTGCGAGGGCGAGAGCCCGCGCACCGGGCCGTCCGGCCCGAGCGATTCGTAGAGGCAGCCGCGCTCCTCGTCCCACAGCCGGTCGTGCGCGTTCTTCTGCAGCTCGCGCGCCCACGCCAGGTAGAACGCGCCGCTCTCCTTCCGCCCGATCAGGCGCGCGAGCTGCGCCATCGCCACCAGCGCGTGGTACCAGAGCGCGTTGAGCGCGGCGCTCTTCACCGCGCGCTCGCCCTCGCCCGCGGCGAGCAGGCCGTCCGCGTCCACGCGCACGCCGTGGCGCGTGCCCTGGCGGTACGACTGCATCACGCTCTCGAGCGCGGGGTAGAGCGCGCCCGAGAGGAACTCGCCGTCGGCGCTGCGGCGGGCGTAGAGGTCTGCGGCGTTCACCAGCCACAGCGCGGGCGCGGCGTCGCCGTAGACCGGGTGGCCGTGCTCGTCGAAGCGTTCGGGCGCCAGGCCTTCGTCGAGGTACTCGGCGTAGCCCTGCAGCACCTCGCGCGCCGGCTCGAAGGCGCGCAGCGCCACCAGTCCCGGCACCGCCCGCAGCGCGTCGTCGCCGTGCTCGGCGCCGCCCGGCAGCGAGCTGACGATGGTGCGGCGCCCCGCGCGCCGCGCGAGGCCTTCGCGCAGGGCGGACGCGAGCGACAGCGCCACCGCGTCGCGCTCGTCCACCAACGGCTCGCGCCGCCGGGCGGCCTCCGCGCCCGGACCGCCGTGCGCGGCCGCGGCCTGGCGCGCGGTGAAGTCCGCACCTTCGAGCGTGTCGCGCCGCCAGCGCTCGAGCCGCTGCCGCTCGCCGGCCTCCAGCGCCGCCACGCACTCGGCAAGGGTCTTGGGCGGTGGCACGCCCAGCCGCTCCTCGGACGCCAGCGCGCGGAACAGATCGTCCTCGGCCGCGGCGACGATGTGGAGCGCCCGGCCGGGCGCCACCAGGCCCTCGACGTAGCCCGGTACCAGCGCGTCCTCGGCGCCGCCGTCCTGCGGGTAGGCCAGCTCGCGCATCCACACGCGCGCGGGCAGGAACGTGCCGTTGTGCCACAGCGTGAGCGCGGGCCGGTCGTCGGCGAGCGCGATGCGCACGCGCCCCGGCACGCCCTGCGGGGTGCAGTGCGCGTCGCCGGTCGGGCGCTGCAGGCCGCCGGGGTCGCGCGCGACCACCAGCGGGCTCGCGGTGAGCCGTACCGCCGGCCCCGCGATGTGGCGGTACGCGACCGCCACCGCGTCGTGGAGGTGGAGCGTGAAGAGCGACTTCTCGATCACCGCGTCGCCGGCGCGGAAGCGCCAGGTCGGCCACGGGTCGAGCCGGAAGTCCTCGATGAGCTGGTGGCCCTGCGGCCGCACCGCGCCGTCCGCGTGCAGATTCGTGGCAAGGTCGAAGCAGCCGGTCTCGGTGCCCGCGCGCTCGTCGAGCTTCAGGAGCAGCGTGGTCATGCGCCCGTGCGGTCCGGCCGCGACCAGCAGGCCCTGCGTGCGGCGCACCAGCGCGCCCGCCACCGTGCCCGACGCCGAGCCGCCGCGCCCGTTGCCGAGCAGCCATTCGCGGGCGAGCGATGGACTCAGTTCCAAGGGGACATCCTGTCCGAGCATAGGCCGGCAGGATAGCGGGTGCGCGCGTCGCGATAAAGGGCCGACGCGCATCCCACACGCACGGTCGGGCCGGTCCCAATAGAGCCTTGCCCGGCGCGCGCCCGCGGGTAAGATGCCCTCGCACATCCACTCGTCGCAGGCCGGACCCGCCTTCGCCGATCCCCTCGGGCCCACGGCGCCCCGCCTGCCAGTCCGTGACCCTGCTTTGCGCAAGTGGGAGGCGACGATGCCGGAAGACCGGGAGAAGAGCTCGGGGTCGGCCATGATCAGCCCCGCGGGGGCCGCCATTGCGGCGATCTGCTTCTTCCTGCCGTGGGTGAAGCTCTCGTGCGCGCCGGAGCCGATGTCCGGGGCGCAGCTGGGCGGCATCCTGTGGCTGGCCCTCATCGCCGCCCTCGCGATCCTGGTCGTGGTCCCGCTCTACAAGAGCAGGGGCCGGGCGGGCGACGCCAGGCCGATCGTCCTCATCAGCGCTCTCGTCGGTCTCGGCGTCATGGCGTACAAGGCCATCCAGATCTTCGGCGGGCAGGCCGCGCAGCAGCTCGGCGCGCAGGTCCAGTTCGGCGCGATCGGCTCGGCGCTCGGCCTGCTGGTCGCGCTCGGGGGCGCGGGGGCGCTCGAGAACGAGCTCCAGGTGGAAGACAGCGGGCCGGACAGCTTCAAGTGCCCGAAGTGCGGCGAGGCTTACCCGGCGAGCTACCGGTGGGACGCGTGCAGCGCCTGCGGAGCGACGCTCCACAAGCGCGAGCAGCTCACCGAGGCCGATGCGCAGCAGCGCACGCCGGCCGTCTGCCCGCAGTGCAAGCGCGCCATCCCGCCCGGGGAGCAGGGGCGCTTCTGCGGCGGGTGCGGCGCGGCGCTCACCGCGACGGGCTGAGCCGCCGCGTCACACGACGGAGCCCCGTGGCGTCGCGCGTCGCGGGGCTCCTGCTCCGCACGGGCCTAGCGCGGGCTACAGCTCCGCCGGCCGCCGCATGACGCCCAAGAGCGGCGCGAGGTCCACGCCCTCGAGCTTCTTCGGCGCGGTCGCGCGCGGCAGCCACTGGCGCGTGAGCGGCGTGGCGCGCACCCACACGACGAGGCGCCCTCGCGCGCGGGCCTGCTTGAGGATCTCGGCCCAGCGCTTCTCGAGGGCCTTCACGTCCTTCCCGCGCGGCTCGGCGTCGAGCACCGCGCCGGGCTCCTCGTAGACCACGCCCATGTCGGCGGCGAGCGAGCGGCACACCGCGCCCGCGGCGGGCCGCACGTGCACGAACGGCACGTGCCGGCGCTTCAGCTCGCGGTACACCGCGCCGATCACGGTCATGTCCTGGGTGGCGAGCGAGCCCATGTGATTCGCCGCCGCGACCACGGGCCCGGACCGGTCGAGCCAGCGCTTCACGATGCCGCTGATCTTCGCGGGCGGCATGGTGACGAGCAGGGTTCCGGGCCCCGGGTTCACCTGCGGGTAGTTCACCGGCTCGAGCGGCATGTGGAGCACCACCTCGCGCCCCGCGGCGTGCGCGGCTCGAAAGAGGTCCGCGCTCGACTTCCCGCCCGGCACGATGGCCGCGGCGAACGGCACGCGCAGCGCGAGGAACGCGCGCGCCTGGGCGCCGTCGTCGCCGAAGCCGAACAGCACGAGCGCGAGCCGCGCGGCGGGCTTCACGGCGTCGTCGCCGCGGCGGGCGCCGCGCGTGAGCACGATCTCGTGCGTGGGCCGCTTCGGCAGGCCGATGAGCAGGGTGACGACGCTCTCGCCGCGCGGCCCCGCGGACTCGCGACCGCTCAGCACGCGGGCGCCCGCCTCCTCGATCCGGCGCGTCACCGCGTAGTTGGCCTGGATGAGCGAGGCCTCCGGCTTGAGCCCCACACGCCAGCGCAGCGCGGCCGGGCCGGCCCCGGTGACGCTCTCGTGCAGGCTGTCGCGCGGCACGCCCGCCGCCGAGAGCCCGTCGCGGATGTGATGGCCGATGTCGCGCGTGACCCTGGCGGGGTCGCCGATCCCCAGCTTCGCGAGCGTGATGCGGCCCGCGCCGGTGTTGACGAGGCGGTACGCCTCGGCGCCTGCGAGGATCACGAACGCGACGGCGGCGAGGGCCAGGAGCCCCCGCGGCCACGCCGATGTCTTGCGCCTGGATCTGGCCATGGGTGGGGTGGACCGCGGACGTTAGAGAGCCGCGCAGCCTGCGTCAATGTCCCGTCCCGCCTGCCTGCGGCCCGCCTGCGCCGCGCCCGGGCGGCCCCGTTATTTGCCCTTCCGTGACACACCCGGGATGGGCCGATGACAGGCTCTCCGACGTTCGGCCGATACTCTCCCCGTCCGAGCTGGCGGCGTCCCCGCCGCAGGCTCCCAACCGCCCCTGGAGGTGCATCCATGAAGCTTGCTCGACTCATCGTGGCCGTTACGGTCCTTGCGGCCGCCGGGAGCTGGACGGTTTCCTACGCCGGCAAGGACAGGAGTGCGCAGGCGTCCGGCGCGGCTCACGCGACGTGTACGGCCGAGATGGCGAAGAACTGCACTCCCGAACAGGCTGCCGCCTGCAAGGCAAAGGGCGCGAAGGCCGGGACGGGCGAGTGCCCGTACCATTCGGGCGCCAGCGCCACCACCGCCGCGATGAGCGCGGAGCACAGTGCAGGCAAGGGCGCGGTTGCGGTCGGCTCGGACGCGCTCGAGGGCAAGGCTGCGGCTGGCAGCTCCGCCACGTGCCAGCATGGCAAGTCCGCGAAGGCGGCGGCCACACCGATGAGCGGCGCGGCCGGCGCGGTCACGGCCGGCGCAGTCACGGCCGGCGCGAGCTGCCTCACCCGGGGCACGAGCACGGCCGCCGGCTCGTCCGGGCACGCAGGCTGCGACGCCTGCGCCGACATGGTCCGGAGCGAGGACGAGTTGTCCGCCATGGGCGCCAGCGTCCAGACCGTGGCGCTCAAGAACGGCGTGATGTTCGTCTACACCGCCGACTCTCCCTCCAGGGTGCGCGGCATGCAGACCGCGCTCACCCGCCGCAACGAGCGGATGGAGGCCATGACCACGGCCGGCGACAAGGCGAAGCTGTGCCCCGAGTGCAAGGCCCTGCGGGGCGCCGCGGCCAGCGGCAAGCTGCAGCGCGAGGTGGTCAGCATCGAGGGCGGCTGCCTGGCCCTGATGACCTCGGACGACCCCGCGGTGGTGGCGAAGATCCACGCGATGGTCGGCGTCCAGACCGCAGCCCGCGTGAAGAGCTGAAGATCCGCAAGGCATCGGTGGGGGCCGGTCCGGAAAGCGGGCCGGCCCGCCGCATTGCCGCCGGCCGCCCCAGGGGATACGCTTCCGCCGCATGTTCGGCACCCGGTTGAGCCCTCTCATTTCCCGGCGTCTGGTCACGATCATCGGCCTCGGCGTGGCGCTGCCGGCGCTGGTCCTGGCCGGGCTGGGGATCTATCTGACGCTCCAGATCGCGCGCGCGGTCGAGGACGAGAGCGCGCGCTACAACAGCTACATGGCGCTCCAGGTGGGCGAGGCGTTCGAGCAGGAGCTGATGAGCGTGCTGCGCCGCTCGATCACCCGCGCCGAGAACCTCTCGCGCACCGGGGCCGACCCGGTGGCCGTGCAGGCGGCGATCGAGTCCGAGACCGGCGAGTTCCAGGGCGCGCAGCTCGTCCCGCTCGACGACCTCGACGGCTTCTCGCTCCTCATCGTCGAGTCGCAGCCGCTCCTCTTCGCGCCGGGGGAGGGCGATCGCCGCGGGCAGTACTTCGTGGGACTGCTCCTGCGCGGGCCGGACGGCCAGGTCACGGGCGCGGGCGGCTGGTGGATGGACCCGCGCGGGTTCCTGGTGCGCCACCTGCCCGCGGTCACGCAGGACCGCCTGCCCTCGAACCCACGCCTCTACGGCGGCTTCGAGTCCACGCGCAGGCTCAGCGTCACGCTGTTCGCCGGGTTCGGCCAGGTGCTCGCGCGGGTGCGCGAGCCCGGCAACCTGCGCACCGCGCGTACCGAGCCTCTGGTCGGACCGTTCGAGGGCTGCGCGGTGCGCGTCGCGGCCACCAGCAACGCGCCCGCGGTGTGGACCACGCGCTTCGTCTCGCTGGAGATCACGTTCATCTCGCTCATGGGCATGGCCATCGTGCTCGCCACCGCGTTCGGGCTGCGCTACACCATCCGCCAGCTCGAGCTGGCGCAGATCAAGGCGGGCTTCGTCTCGAACGTCACGCACGAGCTCAAGACCCCGATCGCGCTCATCCGGCTCGCGGTCGAGACGCTCGAGATGCGGCGCGTGGGGAGCCCCGAAGAGAGCGAGCGCTTCCTGCGCTCGATCGGCCGCGAGACCCTGCGGCTGCAGCAGCTGGTGGACAACATCCTGGACTTCGCGCGCCTCGAAGCCGGCCAGCGCGTGTTCCGCTTCGAGGACGTGGACCTGCTGGCGGTGGTGCACGAGACCGTCGAGAGCTTCCGGCCGCGGCTCGAGCACCAGGGCTTCCGGCTCGACCTCGACCTGCCGCCGAGCCTGCCCGCGGTGCGCGGGGACGCCACGGCGCTCTCGCACTGCCTGCTCAACCTGCTCGACAACGCGCTCAAGTACTCGAGGACGCAGCGCGAGGTCGGGGTGGCGGCGGCGGCGCGCGACGGCGCCGTGGTGGTCTCGGTGACCGACCGCGGCATCGGCATCGCACCGGGGGATCAGCGGCGGATCTTCGAGAAGTTCGTGAGACTGGACACCGGGCTCGTCCACGACGTCAAGGGGGCGGGGCTCGGGTTATCGCTGGTGGATCAGATCGTCCGCGCCCACGGTGGGCACGTGGAGCTCGAGAGCCGGCCGGGCGAGGGCAGCACCTTCACGCTGGTCCTGCCACGGGCCGGCGGTGCGGAAGCGTCGCAGGCGGACTCACGGCAGAGGACCGGGTCGTGACGGAAACGGGAGGCTGAACATGAAGCGCGTGCTGATCGTGGAAGACGAGGAAGGCCTGCTCGAAGGCCTGTCGCACAATTTCAAGTACGAGGGCTACGAGGTCCTCACCGCGCGCACCGGGAGCGAGGGCCTCAAGATAGCGCTCAAGCAGAAGCCGGACGTGGTGGTGCTGGACATCATGCTGCCCGAGAAGGACGGGTTCACCGTGCTCAAGGAGCTGCGCCAGCGCCACCGCGACATCCCGGTGCTGGTGATGACCGCGCGCAACTTCGAGGCCGACGTGCTCAAGGGCTTCGATCTCGGCGCCGACGACTACGTGACCAAGCCGTTCGGCATCAAAGAGCTGATGGCGCGCGTCAAGCGCCTGGTGCAGCGCGGTCCCTCGGGCGCGGCGGCTCCCGGGCCCACGATCTACAAGTTCGGCGACGTCGAGGTGCGCTTCGAGCCGCGCGAGGTCTACAAGGGTGGCGAACAGGTCGCGCTCTCGTTCAAGGAGTTCGAGCTGCTCAAGTACCTGATCGAGCACCGCGGCCGCACCGTGTCGCGCGAGGAGCTGCTCGAGGAGATCTGGGGC
>CAYHRW010000124.1:0-8023 GCA_964359105.1 uncultured bacterium | reverse complement strand
CAGGCCGAGCGCCCCACGGAGCCGGTGGTCGCGGAGCGCGTGGGAGGCGACTAGGCGGTCGCCGCGGCGGCGCGCGACTCGCGTGGTGCAAGGCGCCGGCACGGGCACCGTCGCCCGTCCCTCGAAATATCGCCTCGAAGCCGTCCCCATCCGGTATCCTCCCCAGGATCCGCGTTACACCCGCGACCCGACGAAGCCCGCAGCGGCAGACCGAGGAGGAAGGCATGAAGATCCGTATCGGCAGAATCCTGGTTGCGGCCAGCGCCGTGCTGTGTGGCGTGGCTCTCGCGATCTCCGCGGCCGCCTACCCGCCGGGGGTCGGGATCCTCGCGAAGAACCGGTCCTGCTCCACGTGCCATGCGAGCAACGGGCCGTGGGCCGACGATGCGCGCACGATCGTGGACGTGCTCGACGCGAAGGCGAAGACGTCGCTCAAGCAGGCGGACGGGACGTTCGCCATCGAAGTGCCGCGATACGAGAGCCGGACGGTGCTCACGGTGATCGGCCGGGCGGCCGGCGAGAAGAACCCGCCGCGGCGGAACGCGTGGCTCTACGTGGACCCCACCCAGATCGAGTCCTCGTCGCTCTCCAAGTTCGCGCCGGGCTGGGACGTCAACCTGCCCATGTCCTGCCGGATCGTGGGCGACAGGCTCGAGGGCTACGAGGGCGCGCACCTCACCGTGCTGCCGATGACGATCCGGCCGACGGACGCGGCGCGGAACGCGGAGCTCGAACTTCAGATCATGCTGACCGGCGGCGAGGCCGTGAAGGGGAAGGGAGAAGAGGGGCTGGTCTCCAACCTCTACCTGCGCCGTGTGACCCTGCGGGTGCTGGAGCGCTGAACGGCGTCCCCGGAGACGACACCGCAGGCTACGCGGTCGCCGCCGCGCCGCGCAGCTTGCGCAGCGCGCCGTCGCGGTGGGCGAGCAGCGAGGCGAGCGCCGCGGCCCACAGCCGCGCGCGCGGCAGCCGCGGGCGGCGCGGCCCCCACGGGAACTCGGGGTCGCGCCGCGCGTGCTCGAGCGAGGCGAGCGCCCAGCGCGCCGGCCACAGGCAGAAGAGCCGGATGCGCACCGCTCCCGCGGGCAGCGTCTCCACGTAGTCGGGCACCCGGACGAGCGCGGCGCGCGCCAGCGACTCGAGACGCTGCGCCAGGGCGCGCACCTCGGGACGGTCCGCGCCCACCAGGTCGGCGGGGGAGAGCCCGCGCTCCGCGAGCCACGTGGCGGGCACGTAGCAGCGCCCGCGGCGGACGTCGGCGGGCCAGTCGAGCAGGATGTTCGTGAGCTGGAGCGACTCCCCGACCGCCGGCGCGAGCGCCAGCCGCAGCGCCGCGCGGGCGGGGTCGGCCTCAGCGAGCCGCGTGGCGAAGAGCCGCGTGAGCATGACGCCGACGCAGCCCGCCACCACCCAGCAGTAGTCATGGAGCTCGGCCTCGGTGTCGAGGTAGGGGGCGCCCGCGGGACGCGCCGCGGCGCGCGCGGCGTAGCGGCTCATGCCGGCGGCGAGGGTGCGCACGCACTCCGCGAGCGCCGCGCGGTCGTGCTGCGGCAGGGCCCGCCAGACGCGCCACACGCGCGGGAAGCTCGCGACCAGCTCGAGGTCGTCGCGGCCGGCAGCGAGCGCTGCCGCGCCGCGCGCCAGCTCCTCCGCTGCCGCGGCGTCGCCGGCCATGGACGCGAGCGCCAGATCGAAGCGCGCCGAGATCTCGGCGGGACTGCCGGGCCACGAGTCCTCGAGCGCGTCCGCCGCGCGGCACAGCAGGTAGCCGGTGTGCACCGCGTCACCGAGCTCGCCCGGGAGCAGGCGGATGTTGAGAGCGAAGGTGCGCGACACCCGGGGCAGCACGGCCCGGCAGTAAGCGCGATCGTCGGCGAGCGGGGCGGTCATGGGACGCCGCAGGGTAACATCGCGCGGGCGCTTGCTCTACGCTGCCAGCGGTCCTTACCGGCCACCGGGCCGTGCCGGCGTCCACGCTGGCCGCCGCGGCCCGCTGATCCGTGAGACCGGCGGGGCCGCGCCGGCGTTCAGCTTCTTCCGGGGTGTGCCGATAACCCCACGGGCCACCCCATGACATCTCCTGCCTCGCTGCTCCGTTCCGCCTTCGTGGCGCTCCTCGCCGCCTTCCTGTCGGGGATCGCCGTGCCCGGCGCCGCCCAGGACCACCCGCGGCTCGGGCTCTACGGCTCGATCCGCGGTGACGGCACGCCCTACGTGGGCGCCGACGGGCAGGTGGACCCGATCGTGGCCGACCAGGTCGCGCGCTACCACGAGGTGATCCTCGACGCGAGCCCCTGCTCGGAGTACCGGCCCGACGTGCTCGCGGCCCTGCGTGCCCGCCGCCCGGGCATCCGCCTGCTCGCCTACGTGCTCGGCCACTCGATCTGGGACGTCCACCATGCCGACTCGCTGGTCCAGTTCCCGACCCGCTACAACCACCTGGTCCGCGACCTGGACGGCTATCTGTACGACAAGTTCGGTGGCTGGTACTCGATCGCCAACGTGAACCTGGCGAAGCAGGACGCGTACGGGAACTACGTGGTGGCCGAGTCCCTGGTGGTGCTCTTCGACGAGGTGATCGTCAAGTCCGGCCTGTGGGACGGGCTGTTCCTCGACATTTACTGCGACGACCTCGCCTGGAGCCAGTCGCCCGCCGAGAGCATCGACGTGGTGCGCGCAGGCTACCCGGACATCACCGCGTTCGAGGCGGCGTGGCGCGCGGCGGGCGACACGCTGGCGAGCCGGCTGCGCAGCCGCGCCGGTCCGGGCGCGATCCTGGTGGGCAACTGCGGGTTCGGCACCAAGTACGCATGGTTCAACGGCTGGATGCGCGAGAACTTCCCGTACCAGGTTGGCGGCACGTGGTACGAGAACATGTTCCGCACGCCGGGCGGCTACTTCACCGACGACGCGAACTTCCGGCCGCCGCCACACAACTACGTCTTCACCGCGCAGGGGAGCTCGAACCCCTACGACGCGAACAACGCGCGCAAGGTGCGCTACGGGCTCGGCAGCGCCGCGCTCGGCGACGGCTACGGCGTGTTCGGCCCGAGCGACCGCTCGGTGCGCACCGCGCCCTACCACACGTACTGGTACGACGAATACGCGGTGGATCTCACCAGCGGGCGCGCGACGTCGAGCATCGCCGGCACCGGCTGGCTGGGGCAACCGGTCGGCCCCGCCTACCAGATGATCTGGGCGGGGACGGCGCAGGACGCGGTCTCCAACCCGGACTTCGAGAGCGATGTGACGAGCGGCTGGCGGCTGTTCGTGGGTTCGCCCGCCAGCGCCACGCTCACGCAGGACGGCACCACCGCGGCGAAGGGCGTGGCCTCGGCGCGCATCGCCATCGCGGCGGCGGCGAGCACCTACTGGTACGTGACCCTCTCGACGCTCGGCTCGATCCCGGTGACCGTGGGCGCCACGTACACGGCGACCTTCTGGGCCAGGGCCTCGACCCCCCGCACCATCACGGTGGTGGCGGGGCTGCTGGGCGAGGCCGGGCTCGCCTACCGTCCGCTGGCGATCGGCACCGCCTGGAAGCAGTACCAGGTGGCGCTGCTGCCGGCCTCCTCGGGCAGCGCGATGCTCCAGTTCTACCTGGGGCTCGACGCGGGCAGCGTGTGGCTCGATGACGTCCACTTCCAGGCCGGCGCCACCAGCCTCTACCGGCGCGACTTCGCGAACGGCTTCGTGCTCGTGAACCCCTCGGACGCCGCGCTCACCGTGCCGCTCGGCGTCACGGCGCAGAAGATCCTCGGCACGGTGGACCCGGCCACGAACGACGGCGCGCCGGTCACGCAGGCCACGGTGCCGCCCGCGGACGCGCTCTTCCTGCTCTCGCAGGAGCGCCTGGCTCCGGCCGCGATCAGGGATCTGCGACTCAACCCGCTGGCCTCGCCCGGAGCGTCCCCGCCGCGGTAGCCGTCACACCGCCTCGGTCCCGGTCCTGCGGTGGTGGGCCGCGCCCGACCCCTGCGTTTCGCTTGCAGCCATGCGGCTTTGTGCTAGGTTTCCCCGCCATCCGCATCCTGGCTCATCGACCTCCCCCACAGGCCCGTGTCGAGCCGCACATGGGCATTCCCGGGATCTGAGCCGTCGAATCGTCATCTGACTGTGCCGGCGGGTGCACGCTCGGCCCGGCCGCACAGGAGGAGTATGGCTGACGTCCGCGCGTTTCGCGGGGCCTCGCGGCTGGGCCTCGCGACCACGGTCCTGATATTCGGGCTGATCGTGATCGGCTCGGTGGTGCGCACCACCGGGTCGGGCCTGGCCTGCCCGGATTGGCCGTTGTGCCAGGGCCGGCTCGTTCCGCCCCTCGAACCCCATGTCCTGATCGAGTGGTTTCACCGCCTGGTGGCGCTGCTGCTGGGCGTGCTGCTCGCCGGCACCGCGGGCCTGACCTTCGCGCGCCGCGAGCTGCGCGCGCGCCTCGGGGCGCTGGCGGCGCTCGCGCTCGGTCTCTACTTCACGCAGGCGCTGCTCGGCGCGCTCACGGTGTGGAAGCTGCTGAGCCCCGCGGTGGTGAGCAGCCACCTGGCGGTGGCGCTGCTGCTGTTCTCGACCCTGCTCACCTACACGCTCGTCGCCCAGCGCGAATCCGACCCGGCCGCGGCGGACGCCCCTGAGCGCCCGGCCGGCCTGCTGCCCACCTTCGCGATCGCCACCGGGCTCGCCTACGGGCAGATCCTGCTCGGCGGGCTGGTGAGCACGAACCACGCCGGCCTCGCATGTCCCGACTGGCCGACCTGCGGCGGGAAGTGGTTCCCGCCGCTCGAAGGGCTGATCGGCCTGCAGATGCTCCACCGCTGGGGCGCCTACCTGCTCACCGGGTTCCTGCTGTACGCGGTGGCGCGTGCCCGCACCGCGCCCGACGCCGGCATCCGCGCCGGCGCGGCGATGGCGGCGGGGCTCACCCTCGCGCAGGTGGCGCTCGGCGTGACCAACGTCTTCCTCGGCACGCCGGTCTGGCTGTCGGCCGCGCATCTCGCGACCGCCGCCGCCATCCTGGCGATGCTCGTCGCCACCACCTTCCGCGTGGCGGGGCTGCGCGGCGGCGCTCCACGCCTGGCGACGGCGGCCGCCCGATGAGCCTCGCGGTCCCGCGTCCCACGGTGACGCGGCTGGCGCTCGGCTACCTCGAGCTGACCAAGCCGCGCATCACGTTCCTGGTGATCCTCACCGGCGTGCCCGCGCTGCTGCTCGCCGCGCGCGGCTTCCCGCCTCCCATGCTGTTCTGGGGCACCCTGTTGGGCACGGCGCTGGCCGCGGCTTCGGCCTCGAGCCTCAACCACTACTGCGACCGCGACATCGACGCGCTCATGCGCCGCACCGCGGGGCGCCCGCTGCCCTCCGGCCTGCTGCCGCCATCGCACGCGCTGGGACTGGGCTTCCTGCTCGCCGGGCTCTCGTGGGCGGTGCTCACCGCCAGCGCGAACGTGCTGGCCGCGGCGCTCGGGATGTTCTCGATTCTCTACTACGCGGTGGTCTACACGGTATGGCTCAAGCGACGCACCCCGCAGAACATCGTGATCGGCGGCGGCGCGGGCGCCTCGGCGCCGCTCATCGCGTGGGCCGCGGTCACCGGATCGCTCGACTTCCCGGCGGTGCTCATGGCGGCGATCGTGTTCCTGTGGACGCCCCCGCACTTCTGGGCGCTTGCCCTCTACCGGCACGAGGACTACGCCCATGCCGGCATCCCGATGCTGCCGGTGACGCACGGCGGGCCCGAGACGCGCCGGCAGATCCTGCTCTACACGCTGGCGCTGGTGCCGGCCTCGCTCGCACTCGCGGTGGCGGGCGTGGCGGGGCCGGTGTACTGGATCCCGGCGACGCTGCTCGGGGGCGGATTCATCTTCTACGCCGCGCGGCTCCGCCGCAGCGCGTGGATCCCGCACGCGATCCATCTCTTCCGCTTCTCGATCCTCTACCTGTTCTGCCTGTTCGTGCTGCTCGCCCTGGATGCGGTGGTGCGCATCGCGGGCCGCGGCGCCGGACCGTGAGGCCGGTGGGAGGGACGGGGCGCCCCGCCGGGGCGCGCGCAGTGGCGCCCGCGTCTCGCGCGGGTCGCTGGTTCACGCGGCCGCAGGCCGCATCGAGGCAAAGACCCGTTCGAGGGGAGTCCATGGTGGCCCGCAGGCCCACTCGTACCGTCCTGCGGCTCGTCGCCGGGCTGGCGACGGCGGCGCTGCTGCCGGCCGTGCTCGCCGGCTGCGCGCGGAACGAGTTCCCGCAGAGCACGTTCAACCCGCGCTCGGACATCGCCAGCATGATCCAGAGCCTCAACCTGCAGCTCATCTTCTGGGCCGTGCTCATCTTCATCGTGGTCCAGACGCTCCTCATCATCGCGATCGTGAAGTTCCGCGCCCGTCCCGACTCGCCCGAGCCGAAGCCGGTCCACGGCAACACCGCCCTCGAGATCGCCTGGACCATCGCGCCGGCCATCATCCTCGCCTTCGTCGCGGTGCCCACGGTGCTCACCATCTTCAAGACCCAGGCGAAGCCGGCGCGGACCGACCTCGTGGTCAAGGTGGTCGGTCACCAGTGGTGGTGGGAATTCCAGTACCCGGGCCTCGGCATCGTCACGGCGAACGAGATGCACGTGCCGGTGGGCAGGACGATCGTGGTGGACATCGCGACCGCGGACGTCATCCACAGCTTCTGGTTTCCGGCGATGGGCGGCAAGCGCGACGCGGTGCCGGGGCGCGCGAGCCGCATCTGGTTCACGCCCGACACGGTGGGCGTGTTCCCCGGCCAGTGCGCCGAGTTCTGCGGCCTGTCGCACGCGAACATGCGGATGAAGCTGATGGTGGACACGCCCGCGGCGTTCGCGGACTGGGTGGAGCTGCAGAGGCGCCCGCCGGCGGGTGGCGGCGCGGCCCCCGAGTCCACCGCCGCGGTGGCCGCGGCGATGGCTTTCGCGGAGGCGACGCCGCTGCCCGCCGGCTCGCTGGCCGCGCGCGGCAAGGAGATCTTCAGCCAGAGCGCCTGCATCGGCTGCCACTCCATTCGCGGGTTCTCCGCGGGCGTCCTCGGCCCCGACCTCACGCACTTCGCGAGCCGCACGACCTTCGCGGGCTCGCTGTTCGAGAACACTCCCGACAACCTCGCCCGGTGGTTGACCGACCCGACCGGCCGCAAGCCGGGGGCCCTCATGCCGAATCTCGGCCTCACGCCGGAACAGGTCAACGCGCTGGTCGCGTACCTGGTGAGTCTCAAGTAGCCGACGGAAAGGAAGACACGGCACATGGCCTCCACCACCGCCACCGCCAGCGCCGTCCACGCGACTCCCCGGTCCGAGTCGGGACTGTGGAGCTGGATCACCACCGTGGACCACAAGCGCATCGGCGCGCTCTACGGGGTCACCGCGTTCATCCTGTTCCTGGTGGGCGGGGTCGAGGCGCTGGTGATCCGCCTCCAGCTGGCGCAGCCCGGGAACCACTTCATCAGTCCCGACGTGTACAACCAGATGTTCACGATGCACGGAACCACCATGGTCTTCCTCGCCGTGATGCCGCTGTCGGCGAGCTTCTTCAACTACCTGATCCCGCTCATGATCGGCGCGCGCGACGTGGCGTTCCCGCGGCTGAACGCGTTCAGCTACTGGGTGTTCCTGTTCGGCGCGATCTTCCTGCATGTGAGCTTCCTGCACGGCGGCGCCCCGAACGTGGGCTGGTTCGGCTACGCGAACCTGACCTCGCGGGAGTTCTCGCCCGGGCAGGGCGTGGACTTCTGGGCCATCGGCCTGCAGATCCTGGGCGTCGCGTCGCTGGCCGCGGCCTTCAACTTCATCGTCACGATCATCAACATGCGCGCTCCGGGCATGGGCTTCATGCGCATGCCGCCGTTCGTGTGGATGACGCTCGTCACCTCGTTCCTCATCATCCTCGCCTTCCCGGTCATCACGGTCGCCCTGGTGTTCCTGCTGTTCGATCGCTTCACCGGCACGAACTTCTTCGTCCCGGCCGCGGGCGCCGACCCGCTGCTGTGGCAGCACCTGTTCTGGCTGTTCGGCCACCCCGAG
>CAYHRW010000123.1:0-8026 GCA_964359105.1 uncultured bacterium | reverse complement strand
AGGCCATGATCCAGGACGGGCTGCGCGCGCTGCGGCGCGGGCGCACCACGTTCGTGATCGCGCACCGGCTCTCGACCATCCGCAGCGCCGACCAGATCCTGGTGCTCGAGGGCGGCGAGATCGTCGAGCGCGGCACGCACGACGAGCTGCTGGCGAAAGATGGCCGCTACCGCCAGCTCCACGACAAGCAGTACCAGCTCGAGCTCGACCGCTTCATCAACCCGGGCGAGGACTTCACGCCCGAGCTCGAGAAGGCGCAGGTCCCGCGTGAGGAGGCGCGCCCCGCGGCGCTGTGAGCCTCGCCCGCGGGGCGGCGCGGGACGACGCGACCGCCCCCGGTGAGGGAGCGGTCGCGCCCCGGCCGGCAGGTGATTCGCTAGCGCACCACGGCGACCTTGAGGTTCTGGCTCACGTGGCCGGCGCGGAATCTCAGGTAGTACACCCCCGGCTCCACGCGCGCGCCGCGATCGTCGGACGCGTTCCACTCGACGCGATGCAACCCGGCCTCCTCACGAGCCTGCTTGAGCGTGCGGACCGCCCGACCCTGCAGGTCGTGGATCACCAGGGACACCTCGACCGGGCCGCCCGAGGCGACGTCGGCCCCCAGCGCGTACTCGAACAGCGCCCTGCCGGTCACCGGGTTGGGTCGCGCCGGGGCGGCGAACGTCACCGTGGCGGCACCGATGGCCGCGGCCCCCACCGGCCCGTTCATGATCGTCTGGCCGTCCGCGTCGCGGAGCTCCACCCAGTAGTTGTAGGTGACGCCCGGCTCGCCCGACTCGTCCAGGTACACGAACCGGGTGCCCTGGAACCCGATCGGTTCGGGAGTGAGCAGCTCGCGCGTAGCGAAGTCATCCGACGACGAGCGATAGACGCGCGCGCGCGTGCCCGCCTCCTCGCGCATCAGCTCCAGGGTGAGGCGCACCGCTCCGAGCTCGCCGTCGGCGCGGAACCTCGCGACCGCGGTCGGCGTCGCCTGCGGTTCGGGGATCCACAGCAGGGCCGGGCTGAGACCGAGCTCGCCGGTGGGCTGCGGCATCGGCTGGTGGTCCGTGACGTACGTCGCGCCGCTCGCGCTTCCCGGCGCGTCGTTCACGAACAGGGAGAAGGACGAGACTCGACCGGTTCGATTGACGTATCCCGCGTCGGTCACGTGCAGGAACCACGGATGGCTCATGTTCGGCGGCAGGTAGGACTCGGCGCCGTCACCCTGCTTGAACCCGACCGACCAGAAGTGCTCGATCGTCCCGGCAGTCGAGGTTCCCGTGTTGGGGGGGATCGCGGGATCCAGGACCACCCTGGCGCTGTCCTGGGCGCTCTCCCCGGGCCCGAGGACTTCGAAGTTCGCCTGGCCGAGGGTGCCCGGACCGTAGTCGAGATCGCTCCCGACGCGTACCAGCAGATCGTTGTCCACGGCGTTATGGACGATCTGATAGAACGCCGTCGCGATCCGCGCGAGCGTACCGTACGCCGCCGGCACCGGAGGCTCGAGATGGCCGGCGCCGAGCAGGTCCACCCACTCGACCTGATACCAGTACTGCTGGCCCACCGTCAGGGCGGGATCGCTGTCGGCGTAGAGGTACGGCGTACGGTTCCCATCGCCCTCGATGATCGGATCGCCGGCCGGCGGGATGGGCAGGGGGTTGAGCTTCAGGAACGCGCCGGGCGCACCGCCCACGTCGGGCGCGCGGTAGACGTTGAAGCCGAGGGACGGGTACTCGCGCTGCGTGATCCAGCGGAAATCGATCTTGCCCAGGGCGGGCATCGCCACCGCCCGGACCTGGACGACTTGGACGCCCGACGTGCTGTTGAGCGCCTCCCTGGTCGCGGCGTAGACGTCCACCAGGCCCCAGCCGCTGCTCAGGTCGTAGTTCGGGTCGAGCCCGTACGGGTCCTGGCCGCGGTCACCGGTAGCCTTCTCGCTCGGAACGTTGTGCTCGGCCGTGTTCTGCAGGACCGCGCGCACCTGGAGCGGCGTGAGGCTCGGGTTGGCCTGGAGCACCAGCGCCGCACAACCCGATGCGTGCGGCGCCGCCATGCTGGTCCCGGAGAGCTGCTGGTAGGCCGTGCCATCCGTCGTGGGATCCCCGAGAGCGGAGAGGATCCCCGCGCCCGGTGCCACGATGCTGGGCTTCATCTCGTCGAAATGGTCCGCGTCGCCGTCGTCATCCCGAATGCCCTCGTTGGAGAACGTGGTCACCCTGTCGTCGGAGCGATCCAGGGTGCGGCCGTGCGTCGAGGCGCCCACGGCAATGGACTTGTCGGCCGCGGCCGGAGAAGCGATGCAGTCGGTGGCGTCGTCGTTGCCGGTCGCGATGCAGACCACCATCCCCGCATCCACGGCAGCGTTCACCGCCGCGTTGGACGCGCCGCTCCCCGTGCTGGTGCCGCTGCCGCCCGCGCACTCGGTGGAGCCGAGCGACATGCTGACCACGTCAATGCCCTGCCAGATGCTGCCCGGCGGCAGTCCCGCCCACAGGGTATTCTTGTTCGCGATGCACCAGTCGAGTCCGCGGGCGGCCCCGCCCACGCTCGCACCCGCGTCCGAGAGCACCTTGCAGTCGACCAGGCGCGCGCCCGGGGCGACGCCGGCGAAGAAGCCGCCGGACCCCCCGGTCCCCATGGCCGTCCCGGCCACGTGGGTGGCGTGGTAGCTGGAGGCCTCCGCGCCGTGATCCTGCGGGTTCGTGCTGCCGTTCGCCGGCGTGGAGCAGGCGGCCTGCCCGCACCAGAACTCGCCACCGCCGAGGAACTTGCCCTGCAGGCTCTCGTGCCCCGGATAGCCGGGGTTGACGGCGTCCACGTCGTCGTTCACGCCGGTGTCGAGGATGGCGATGACGATGCCGGTGCCGTCGAGCCCAAGGTTCTGCCGCGCGCTCGGGAAGAGCACGTAGTTCTCGGATGCGGCGAGGCCGCGGGAGTCGCGGGCCCGCACCACGCGCGACCCGTAGTGGTTGAGGGCATACTCCACCGGGATCGCCTCGACCCGGGTGACACCGGGCAACGCGACGATCTGCTCGATCTGCGGATAGGTCGCGCGCGACTCGATGTAGTCAATGAACTGGAACGGCCAGACCATCGTCACGCCGGTGGCGGCGAGCGCGAGCCCGTCGTCAGCGTTGGGCTTGTGGTCGTAGCCGACATAGATCGCGTAGACGACGACGGCGGGGTTCTCGACCCCGATCCTCATGCGCCTGGAGGGGTCGTTGTCCACGAATGCGGCGTTCCAGCCATTGGCGTGGACGCTCTCGATGCGGTCGTCGATCTTGTTGAGGTTCTGATCCTCATACGCGAATGCGCCGGTCGCTGAGAACAGGCCGAGCACGATCGCCGCAAGGAAGGCGAGCCTCGAGCATGACGGTGAAGTAGCCTGAATCATGGCGGTCCATCTCCTTTCCGTCCGAGCGGAGTTGCAGGGCAGTGCTCCAGAGAACCTGAACGGGAAGATGGCCCGGTGCGCTTGAGCGGCGCTTGACTGGGTTCCTGGGCGAGCCGGCCGGAGCGGGCCGAAGTCCCTGCCGCGGGGAGTGTTATGGGCCGGATGGTTGGCCTGATTCAGCCACGAGCGGGTCAGGCCGCTCGCTGAGCGCTGCGGGCGTGCGCTGCGCCCGCGAGCGCCACCTGCATCCGCCGGCCGGCCCGAGTCTGGCGCGGCAGCTCCTTGACCCGCGCGGCCGGGACTCCCGAGTAGAGCCCGTTGGGCGCGCAGTCGTGCGCCACCACTGCGCCGGCGGCGATCACGCAGCCCTGACCCACAGTCACGCCAGGCAGGATCACGGCCCGGCTGCCGATTGCGCAGCCGTCGTGGATCGTAATCGGCCGGGGGCGCAGCCGGCCGGTGCGGCGCGTCTCCCCGCCGATCTCGTGGGTCGAGGTGACGAACATCACCTTCAGCCCGATGCCGCAGTCCCGGCCGATGGTGATGCGTTCCAGACTGTCGAAGAAGCAGCCGCGGTTGACGGTCGTTCCCGGGCCGACTTGCACGCGCGGGCTACCGAAGAAGCACCCGGGCGCCACTGATCGCGTCGCGATCCGGAGGCCGTACAGCGAATAGATCGCCCGCCGGAGAGGTCCGGGCACGCCGGCGGCCGCGGCGAGGCCGTTGACGAAGAGATCGCGCGCGACCCGCGCGATCGCCAGGCGAATGTGGCAGGCACCAGACAAGGAACTGCCCTCGGTCGGTCCGCGGCTCGATTCGGGGCGATGGACATGCTCACTTCACGCTCGCGCCCCGATGGTCGTCAGCCGGTCAGGGCACGGGCATTGCAACCAACACGCCACCGCTCGCGAACGCGACGGCAGGATGAGTGCCTTGAACCATAACGAGATGACTTTGCGGCCCTGCCCCCGATCCCGGGGGGCGGAGGCGGTCCCTGGCCAGGTGCTGGCCGTCGTCGGTCGGGATCTGGCCGGTCGGCGATCGAGCGCCGGCCCGGCTCGCGCGGCTGCGCGCGATGGGGCGGTGGCCCAACACGTCTCGAAGGAGGCGAAAGCATGGCTCGGCTCGCGCGGCTGAACGCGATGGGGCTGCGCAACGGGGTCCGCATCGGGCTCGGGTTCGCCTGGACGTCTCTCTTCAGCCTGGCCTGCACCCTGTGGCTGCGCGCGGCGGGGGTCCGGATCGGGCGCGGCTGCCGCTTCTACGGGCGGCTCGTGATCGTCGGCGATCCGCGGCGCGTCACGATCGGCGACCGCTGCATCTTCCACCACGAATCCTGCCTGTGGACGCACGACCTGGGCGGCGGGGCTGGCGAGATCCACCTCGGCCGCGGCGTGGCGCTCGGTCCGCGGGTCGTCATCAATTCGCTCAGCCGCATCACCGTGGGGGCGGGCAGCGCCTTCGGGTACGGGTGCTACATTCAGGACAACGATCACGGCACGGCGCCCCGCACGCCTACGCTGGAGCAGGCGCCGGTCGCGGCGCCCATCGAGATCGGTGCCGACGTCTGGTGCGGCGCCTACGCGATCGTGCTCAAGGGCGTGAGAATCGGCGACCAGGCGGTGATCGGGGCGGGGAGCGTCGTCGTGAAGAGCGTGCCGCGCGAAGTGGTCGCGGTCGGCATTCCGTGCCGGCCGGTGAAGCGCCGTGGAACCGGGGCGGCGAATCTCGGAGATGCGGCGTAGGCTCCAATTCACCGCCAGGGCGCAAAGGCCGGCCTCGGGGTGGGCGGCGGCGCAGGACTCGGTCTCAAGACCGGCCGCAGTGGCGTTCAAGCCGGTGCGGCGGCGGATCGTGGACCGGCATCCGGGTGACGGTCGGCCGTTGGTCCCGGTGGGCGAAAACGCGCACCCTTATGCCAGGGGGGTGCCCGCGCCATTCGCGACGCGCCACCCGTGGGGCCTCCCCGCTCCGCCGGGCCGATGTCGGTGTTATCATCTTATGCGGATCGAGCCCATCGAGGGGCCCTGGTTCCCGACGACCCATCCTCCCAGCGTCACGAGGCTCCCGTGGCTGTGACCGCCGAGATGCGCCGGCGCAGGGCGGAGCGCCCGCCCCTGTTCAAGGCCAAGCTGAGCCGCCCCAACGTGGGCGCCCACGTGCTGGAGCGCCCGCGCCTGCTGCGGGCGCTGCTCGAGCATGCGGCCCGTCCGCTCACGCTGCTGGTCGCCGACGCCGGCTACGGCAAGACCACGCTGCTGGCCGGCCTCGCGCGCGCCGCGTCCCGCCCGGTGGTCTGGTACTCGCTGATGCCGTCGGACGCCGACCCGGTCGTGTTCGGCCGCTACCTGCTCGAAGGGTTCCGCCGCGAGGCCCCCCGCTTCGGCCGCGACTTCGAGCGCGCGCTCGAGGAGGCCCGCCCCGGCGGGCGCGTCGCGGAGATGCTGGGCGGCACGTTCGCCAACGCGCTCGCCTCGCTGCGAGGCCCGGTGCGGCTGTTGGTGCTCGACGATTTCCAGGAGGTCGTGGCGAACCGCCCGGTGATCGCCTTCATGGACACGTTGCTGGGCCAGCTCCCGTCCTCGGTGCGCGTGGTGATCGCCTCGCGGACGCCGCCGCCGCTGGCGCTCGAGCGCATGCGTGCCGCCGGCGACGTCTTCGACCTCCACTCGGGCCATCTGCGCCTCACGCGCGAGGAGCTGGCCCGGCTGTTCAACGAGGTCTACCGGCGTCCGCTCACCGCCGACGAGCTCACGGCGCTCGAGGAGACGACCCTCGGGTGGCCCACCGCGGTCCACCTGGTGCACGAGTCGCTCCGCCGCTCCGAGCGTGTGACCCTGGAGGAGGTGCTTTCGGATTTCCGCGCCTCCAACCTGGAGCTGCACGATTACCTGTCTTCCGAGGTCTACGCCCGGCTGGAGCCCGCGGCGCGCCGGCTGCTCGAGCGCACCGCCGCGCTCGCGCGCTTCGACGCCGAGCTGGCCGCCGCGCTCAGCGGCCTGCGCAACCCCGCGGCTGCGCTCGACGCCATGGCGCGCCGCGGGCTCCTGCGCACCTTCGGCACGGGCGCCCAGGCCTCCTTCCAGTGCCACGACCTGGTGCGCCGCTTCGTGCGCCAGGAGCTCGAGGCACAGGGCGGGCCGCAGGCGTGGCGCACGCTCGAGGCGGACACCGCCGTCGCGCTGTGCGAGCGCGGCGAGCCCGAACGTGCGCTCCGCCACTTCCTGCAGGCCGGGAGTGCGGAGAACGCGGCACGCCTGCTGCGCGAGCTCGCCCCCGGGATGCTGCGCCAGGGGCGCGCCGCGTCGCTGCTCCAGTTCCTCGGCGAGCTGCCCCCCGCACTCGTGCGCGAGGACGCGACGCTCGCGCTCATGCTGGCCGACACCCATCAGGCGCTCGGCGGCTGGGACGAGGCCGAGAGCCTCTACGCCGCGACCCTCGAGCGCTGCCGGCGCGGCGCGGCCACGGCGACGCCGGGCGCGGGCCCGGCCGCGCGCGAGCTCGAGTGCCGCGCGCTGCTCGGGCTTGGCAAGGTGCTCAACCTGCGCGGCCGCCACGAGCAGGTGCTCGGCATGGCCGAGCGCGGGCTGGTGATGGCCGGCGACCTCGGGCTCGAGGTGCGCGCACGGCTGCTCCAGCTCAAGGCGGGCGCTCACTTCTACCTCGGCCAGTACCAGGCCGCCGTGCAGGTGCTCGACCAGGTGCGCCAGCTGCTCGCCGGCAGCTCGGACCCCGAGCTGCTGGTGCCCACCATGCACAATCTGGCCGGCGCCTACGCGGCGCAGGGGCGCTTCCGCGAGGCCACGCAGGAGTTCCGCGCCGCGCTCGCACAGGTGCGCGGCACCGCTTCGCCGCGCGCGCCGCTCTACCTCGCGAACCTGGCGTTCCACCTCGCCGAGCTGGGCGAGCTGGCCGAGGCGCGCCGGGCGGCGGAGGAGGGCCTGCTCGCCGCGCAGCGCTTCTCGAATCGCGCGCAGGAGTGCACCTGCCACCAGGCACTCGCCCAGATCCTGGCGCGCAGCGGCGACCTGGACGGCGCGCTCGCCGCGCTCAAGCGCGCCGAAGAGCTGAACGCCGAGCTGCGCATGGAGGTGCTGGCCGCCGACCTGTTGCTGCTCCGCGCGCGCGTCTTCCTCGCGCGCGGCGAATACCGGCGCGCGGTCGAGTTCGTCACCCAGGTGGTCGAGCGCCTGAAGGAGCGGCCCGAAGATCCGCGCCTCGCGGAGGCTCGGGCCACGCTGGCCTGGTGCGAGCTGCGCGCCGGGCGGGTGCGCGTGGCCCGCGACCTGCTCCACGGGCTGGTGGCGGCCGCCGACACGGGCGAGAACGGCTACCTCAGGATGCGCGTGCACTACTGGCTCGCCGAATCCCTGCTCGCGCTCGGCGAGAAGCGCGGGGTCGAGGCTCACCTGACCGCGGCGCTGGCGCTGGTGCGCGAGCGCGGCTACCTCTACTTCCTGCGGGTGCAGGCGCGCGAGGACCCGGCGCCCCTGCTCCACGCGCTGGCGCGCGGACTCGAGGTCGGCACCGTGGCCGCGGCGCTGGTCGAAGCGGGCGCGGCGGTCGAGACCGCGCTGCTCGCGCTGCTGGCGGCGGCGCCGGTGGCGGCGGGCGAGGCGGCGGCCGCGGTGCTCGCCGAGGTCGGCG
>CAYHRW010000122.1:4318-8061 GCA_964359105.1 uncultured bacterium | reverse complement strand
CTCGAGCGCAAGCAGCGCCGCCAGCGCTACCGCCGCCAGCCGCCAGGCACGCGCCGGCGTGCGCCCGGCGCGGCAGCGCAGGCGCATCAACCCGCCGCACAGGATGGCGGCGAGCGGCACCAGCGGGAACAGGTAGCGTACGCCCACGTCGAAGCCCGCCGCCATCGCCGTGCCCAGCATCACCGCGGCGGGGACGAGCAGGAACGCCGCGTGCCAGCGCCGCCGCGGGCCGGGCGGATGGCGCAGCGCCGCGACCGCGCGCAACCCCAGCGCGCCCAGCAGGCCGAGCGGCCACTTGAAGACGAGCGCGAGCGGGAAGTAGTACCAGAGCCTTCCTTCGTGGATGCGCCCGAGCAGGTAGGTGTGTGCCGCGCCCGCCTGCCCGATCAGCGAGAGGTAGTCGAGCCCGCTGAGCCACGCGACCGGCACCGGCAGCCGCCAGCCCGGGTGCGCGTGCGCCAGCGCGCGGAACGTCTCCGAGCGGAACGGCAGCGCGGAGATCGACCCGAGCCAGAGCTGCCCGGCATAGCCCGCCGCGAGCGCGAGCCACGTCGCGGGGAGGAGCAGCAGGAGCCCGATCCACACCCGCCGCGGCCGGCGCAGGCGCCCGAGCGCGGCGCCGAGCACCGCGAGCGCGAGCAGCGCCGGCACGAGCTGCACGGCGCTGAAGCGGACGAGGAACGCCGCCCCGGTGGCGAGCGCGGTCCACGCCCACCAGCGCCAGCGGCCGCTGCGGCAGAACATCCAGAACGCCGCCATCACCGCGGTAGACGCGAGCCCGGTCGCCAGGTCCATCCCCACCACGCCCGCGTGCGCCAGCGCCTCGGGCGCGAGCGCGTAGAGCGCGAGCGAGAGCAGCGCCCCGCGTGGGCCGTGCAGCCTGCGACTCCACCACCACACGAGCAGCGCCAGCAGGAGTGACAGCGCCACCACGACCAGACGCGCCGCGAGGAAGAGCGCGTGGTAGCGCGCCGCGTTGAGGCGCATGAAGGACTCGCCCACCGTGCCCTCGTCGCCGCTCGCCATCGCCTCGGCCGAGGGCAGGCGCCCGCCCAACGCCAGCACCGGGACCGCGCACAGCGCCTTCACCAGCGGCGGCTGGGCGACCGAGGCCGAGTAGTCGCCGCGCGCCACGATGAGGACACCGGCGGGCAGGTGGAAGTTCTCGTCGAAGGTGACCGAGTTGCGCGCGACGCCCCACACCGCGAGCCCCGCGTGGAGGACGAGGAGGAGCGCCACCCACAGGCGCTCGCGCGGGAGCGCGCTCCTCCGGCTGGCCGCGTGGCGCGGGGGTCGCGCGGGGCCCCGGCCCGCGGCAGCGTGGGCCCCGGGCGTACCGGACCGCTGGCGCCTCACCGCGGCGCCACGCGCCCCGCGAGCTGCCGCGCCAGTGCGCGCGCGGCGCGGCCCCGGTGCGAGAGCGCGTTCTTCTCGCGGTCGCTCAGCTCGGCGAGCGTGCGACCGAGCGGCAGCAGCTCGAACACCGGGTCGTAGCCGAAGCCGTTCTCGCCGCGCGGCGCCAGCGTGATGCGCCCCTCGAGCACGCCCTCGGCCACCACCTCGCTCCCGTCCGGGAACAGCGCCACGCAGGCGGTGCGGAAGCGCGCGCCGCGCCGCTCGATCGCCACCCCCGCCAGCTCGGCCAGCAGCTTCGCCACGTTGTCCGCGTAGGTCGCTCCCGGCCCGGCGTAGTGTGCGGCGTGGATGCCGGGGCGTCCGCCCAGGGCGTCCACCTCGAGCCCGGTGTCGTCGGCGAGCGCGGGCATGCCGGTGAGGTCGAGCGCGGCGCGCGCCTTGAGCCGCGCGTTCTCCGCGAGCGAATCACCGCCCTCCGCGGGGGCCGTGGCGCCCGGCACGTCGCACAGCGCGGTGAGCGTGAGGCCCGCGACCCCCAGCAGCTCCTGAAGCTCGCGCAGTTTGTCGCGGTTGAAGGTGGCGAGGACGAAGCGCATCAGCCCGGGAGCAGCCCCGAGCCCGACAACAGCCGCCGCTGGGCGGCGACGACCCGGCGGATACCCAGGCGCGCGAGCGCGATGAGCGCCCTGAGCTCGGCCATCTCGAAGGTGGCGGTCTCGCCGGTGCCCTGCAGCTCGACGAATCGCCCGGCACCGGTCATCACCACGTTCATGTCCACCTGCGCCTGCGAGTCCTCGGCGTAGTCGAGGTCGAGGCATGGCACGCCCGCGACGATCCCGACCGAGATCGCGGCCACCGCGTCCCGGAGCGGCGGGCCGGCGAGGCGGCCGCGGTTCGAGAGCGTGACGAAGGCGTCGTGGAGCGCCACCAGCGCGCCGTTGATGGCGGCGGTGCGGGTGCCGCCGTCGGCCTCGAGCACGTCGCAGTCGAGGATGATGGTGCGCTCGCCGAAGGCGGTGAGGTCGGTGACCGCGCGCAGCGAGCGCCCGATCAGGCGCTGGATCTCCTGCGCGCGCCCGCCGATCTGGCTGGTGCGCGGCGTGCGCTGGCCGGTCGCGCGCGGCAGCATGCCGTACTCGGCCGTGACCCAACCGCGGCCCTGCCCGCGCATCCAGTTCGGGATGCGCTCCTCGACCGTGGCCGCGCACAGCACGCGCGTGCGCCCCATGTGAACCAGCGCCGAGCCCTCGGCGTGCGGCAGCACGCCGCGCTCGACCTTGAGCGGTCGCGGCTGGCGCGGGCTGCGGCCGCCCGAGCGCGCGAGCGGCACGGGCTCCGCGGGGCGGCTCTCCTGCTCGCGGATGGGCTGTGGCTTGCGGGTCACTGCGCCCCCTGCGCGCCCGCGCGGCCGCGCGCGGGTTCCGCGGTCCCGGCCGCCGCGTGGTCGGGCGCTCGCTCGAACCACGGCAGATCGGTCTGGTCCACGATCGTGGTGGGCGGGAGCTCCCGGCCCAGGAACGCGCGCGCCACCTGGTTGAAGTTGAGGCGCTCGTCGCTCAGGAAGAAGTGGTGGCGCAGCTCGCCGGCGGCGAGCTGCCCGCGCTCGCTCAGCAGCGTGGCGAGCGCGCGTGCCGCCTCCGCGCCCGAGTCCACCAGCTTCACGCCCGGCCCCATCAGCTCGGCCACCAGCGGCGCGATCAGCGGGTAGTGGGTGCAGCCCAGGATCAGGCTCTCGAGCTGCGCGGCGCGCACGTCGCCCAGATACTCCTCGGCGACCGCGCGCAACACCGGGTGGCCGATCCAGCCCTCCTCGATGAGCGGCACGAACAGCGGGCAGGCCCGCGAGATGACGTGCGCGCCGGACGCGATCGCGTGGATCGCGTGCGGGTAGGACTCGCTGCCCACCGTGGCGAGCGTGCCGATGACGCCGATGCGCCCCGACCCGCCGCCGCGGGCACTCCCACTCGCCGCGATCGCAGCCTGCACCGCCGGCGCGATCACGCCGACCACCGGGATGTCGAGGCGCCGCGACAGCGTGTCGAGCGCGTACGAGGACGCGGTGTTGCACGCCACCAGCAGGCACTTGATGTCCTGGCGCACCAGGAAGCGGGCGATCTCGAGGCTGAAGCGCGTCACCGTATCCTTCGACTTGGTGCCGTACGGCACGCGCGCGGTGTCGCCGAAGTAGAGGACCGACTCCTCGGGCAGGACGCGGAACAGCTCGCGCACGGCGGTCAGGCCGCCGAGTCCCGAGTCGAACACGCCGATGGGGCGCGGGTCATGCGTCGCGGGCACGCGGGTTCCTTTCTCGGCTCGCAGCGGCCCCGGGGAGCCGGGGGGCTAGCGCGCCCCCGCCGCACCGGGGCCCCGGCCCCGGGCCCCATAGC
>CAYHRW010000122.1:0-4308 GCA_964359105.1 uncultured bacterium | reverse complement strand
GGGGCGGGCGGGGCGGGGGGGGGGGGGGGTGTCGCCCCGCCGGGGGCCGGTGCGGGCCCGGGGCCGGGTCACCATTCGCTCACCTCGAGCGGGCGGTCGAGCGGCAGGTGCCCGCCCAGCGTCGGCAGGGGCATGCCACCGCACACGAGCAGCACTCTCTCCACTTCGGGCAGGTTCGCCGAGATGGTGCGCACCAGCGAGGCCACCACCAGGTACTCCCCGCTCGAGCCGCCGCGGAAGCCGTCGCGGAACCCCGGCGACAGGTCGAGCGTCAGCAGCCCGCGGCTGTCCAGGTAGACCCGCAGAGCCACCGTGCCCGGGGGCAGCACCGCCACCGCGCCGGGCTCCGAAGGCCCGTGCGCCAGCTCGGTCACCAGGGCCGCTACGCGGTCGTGCGGGGCGGTCTGCTCGATCATCTCGCGCGACTCGCTCACGAGGCTGTCGCCCGGGCGCGCCGCGAAGAAGAGCCACGCCGACCGGAAGCCGGTCCCGGTGGAATCCGACGCCGCGGGGAGCACGACCACGACGTCGTTCTCCGCGTGCCGGACGACACGCCACGCGAGCCACGCTAGCACAGCGACGACGAGCCCCACAACGAACCAGCGGAAGCCGCGGCTCATCGTCCGCGCTCCCACGTGGCCAGCCCGTCCGCGATGGCCGAGGCGAGGTCCTGGAGCCCGCGCGGGCCGGCCAGCCGCGCGCGGTCGGCGGGCGCGGTGAGGGTCGCGCACTCGAGCAATACCCCGGGTGCGTTCACGCCCAGCAGCGGGTAGGGCAGCACTTCGTGCAGCCGCGTGGGCCCGTTCCCGGCCAGCTCGAGCGAGCCCAGCACCGCCTCGGCCACCGCGCGGCTCCTCACCGCGTGGCGCAGCGCCACCTCGCGCCACGGCAGCAGCTGCACCGGCGCGTTGCGCCCGGTCGCTTCGCGGCGCGCGCCCACCAGGGCGGGCGGGCACCAGGCCGAAGCGCCCGCGCGCCCGGTGCCGGGCGCCCCGTCGAAGTGGAGCGCCAGCACCAGGTCGGCGCGCGCGTGGTTCGCGGTCTCGGCGCGCTGGTCCTGCGCGAGCGCGCGGTCGTCGTCGCGCGTGAGCAGCACCTGCGCGTGGAGGCGGCGCTCGAGCTCGGGCTTGAGCGCTCGCGCCAGCGCGAGCGTCAGGTCCTTCTCGGCCACGCCCTCCACGGTTACGCCACGGTCGTCGCCGCCGTGTCCCGGGTCGAGCACGATGACCTTGAGCGCGCGCGGGCCCGGCGGCTCCTCGGGCGCGAAGTCCTCGAACCCCGGGAGCCGGAAGCGCGAGATCTCCAGCGTGATGCTGCGGGGGGCGCCGGCGCCGGAGGGCCCCGGGTCGCGCACCAGGCGGAAGCCCTGCGCCGCCGGCGAGACCTGCAGCTCGAACGCGCAGCCCGTCGCGGCCGGAATCGGCGCGATCGCGGTCACGAGTCCGCCGGGCGGCAGCGCCGCGGGTGCGGCGCCCACGAGCGCGCCGCCGAAGCGCAGGCGGAAGTGGCCGCGCGCGCGCCCCGCGACCCCCACGTCGGCGACGTGGTCCACCGGGAAGACGACGCGCGTGAGCGTGTCGCCGGCCGCCAGCAGCGGCGAGCGCACCACGCCGGAGAGCGGCATGCACATGACCACGCCCCGGCCGGGGTCGTAGAGCAGACGCGCGATGGTGGTGTCGCGCGGCAGCGAGTCGAGCAGCGCCACCGGCGCCTGGAGCTCCCCTCCCACCGAGCGCACCGGCGCGGGGAGCCTGAGCGTGCGCTCGTCCAGCACCACGAACGGATTGTCCACGGTGAGCGTCACGCGGTGGGCGCCGGTCCGAAGGACCAGCTTGCGCACGTCGGGGCGCCAGAACTTGGTGGCGTCCAGGAGCCGCGCCAGGTCGTTGGCGCCGACGTACGCCTGGCCGTCGAGCCGCAGGACGGGCACGCTCTCGGGCGCGCCCGGGGGCGGCGCCGGCGCCGCGGCGGCGGCCAGCGCGAGCGCCGCGGTGAGCGCCGTGAGCAGCACGAGCGCCGCCGCGCGCGCGACCACGCCGCGGGGAGCCACGCTCATCCGCCGCGCTCTCCGCCGCGCTTCGCGCGCTGGATCTCGCGCTGCGCGTCGCGTTCGGCGATGGCGTGGCGCTTGTCGTGCGTCTTCTTGCCCTTCGCGACGCCGACCAGGAGCTTCGCGCGGCCGTGCGAGAAGTAGAGCCGGAGCGGGATCAGGGTCTGGCCCTTCTGCTCGGTCGCCTTCTTCAGCTTCTCGATCTCGGCGCGGTTGAGCAGGAGCTTCCGCGTGCGCACCGGGTCCGGGTTCCAGCGGTTGCCCTGCTCGTAGGGCGGGATGTGGAGCTGGCGCACGAAGACCTCGCTCCCCTCGACCGTGGCGTAGGCCTCGGCGAGGCTCGCCCTGCCCTGGCGCAGGCTCTTCACCTCCGTGCCGGTGAGCACGACGCCGGCCTCGTAGGTCTCGAGGATGAAGTAGTCGTGGCTCGCCCGGCGGTTCTGCGCGACTACCCGCTCGGACGACTGCTGGTCCCTGGTCATGGTGGGAGGGCTCGGACCGCGCGGAAGGCCGCCGGTCCCGCGGGGCGGCCGGAGTAAGGTGGTGCGGAAGGGGGGATTTGAACCCCCACACCCTTGCGGGCGCTAGACCCTGAATCTAGTGCGTCTGCCAGTTCCGCCACTTCCGCACGACGTCAGCGGGGAGGGAATATAGGCGCTGCCGCGGGGAGCGTCAACGCGGGTTGGGCGGCGCGGCGTGCGGGGCGGCGCGGCGCGCGGCGTGCGGAGCGCGGCCGGGAGCGCCTTGTTTGGCCCGAGATGATTCGACCTCAAGTCGGCGGCAGGAGAAACTGCCGCACGATTGCCTGGAACCTCTGCTTGGTGAACTGCGAGTCCAGCGCGCCCTGCTGGATTCTTCGGAGCAAGCCCGCCGAAACCGACTGCTGGACCGAGCACAACGATCTCGGGGATGTCAGGATTGAGCGCCTGGCCAGGGAGCCGCGCCCGTAGGCCACGATCGTGCGGTGGTGGACATGAGGGTGTTCGCCGGGGAGTACGACGCAGGATTCATCGCAGCCATCTGTCGCCGACGTGAAGTTGAAGATGAGAAGCTCATCCTCAGTCGTCGGGCCGGCCGTCACGATCCAGAGGTAACGTGGGCTGCTGGGATGCAGGTTGAAGAAGGTATCGCCGATCTTCAAGACGCTTCACGTTCGAGGGTTGAAAAAAACCAAAGCTCCTCGGCTTCGTGCGTGACGCGCTCGATCTCCTCGGCTGACTTGCCCTCTGCCCGGAGGATGTCCTCGGGAGCGATTGGCAGGGATGAGCCCTGCGGGTCGCGGTACTCTGGAAGCCCGTGCGTCAACTGACGGAGAGCCCACCAGCTCAAGTGCCCGTAGGTCTCGTTTGTCCTCGCCAAGACTGCCAGTTCGTAACGTGACAGCTCGTCGGTCCCCGGGGACGCGTTCTTCAGAGAGATCTCATAGCCGTCGGGCGGCGAAATGATTTCAGACCAAGGCGAGCCAGGCTCCGGACCGCCCGCGTTGATGCGATCGAGGATCATGCTCAACACCGTTCCATGCGGCATCGCGACCATCCGGTCGCCCGTGATCGGTTGCCCGCACTCCAACAGAGCTGTCCTGTCCGCCAGGTAGAGCAGCTTGACCAGCACCATGTAATTCAGGCGCCCGCCGTGAATCGAGAGCAGATACGCGGCGGCCTGGGCAGCTTTCCGTTCGTCGAAGCGAAACCTCATGGGCACTCCTCGGTGCTCGTTATCGGCCGCCACGGAGGGCCTGTCCAGCGCTACCACCTCATTCCAAACAGTTCGGGAGCGACTCCTCCAGGCCCCAGAGCCTCCCCGTCACGCCGGTCGCCACCGCGGGGGTGACCAGCAGACTCCGGTGAAAGAAAACCCCGGGGTGTGGCCAGAGCCAGACCCCGGGGAGCTTAGGTCCAGAACTCCCGTAGGAGCCTTGGACGACCCCAGCATCCGCGCGGAGCACCCGGTTGTTAATGGGCAGAACCGCCGGCTCGCCCCGGCGCTGAAGCGTCCGCACCCGCGACCTCGCGGCTCCGGCCCGGAGCCTGAGGTCTACGCCTTCCTCTTCCGCCCCACCACCCGCCCGGCCGCGGCGACGATGTCGCGCGCCCTGAGCCCGAAGGCGTCCATCAGCTCGTCGGGCTTGCCCGACTGGCCGAAGCGGTCCATCACCGCGATGAACTCCATCGGCACCGGGTGCGTGCGCACCACCGCCTCGGCCACCGCGCCGCCGAGCCCGCCGTTCACCTGGTGCTCCTCGGCGGTGACGATGGCGC
>CAYHRW010000121.1:0-8130 GCA_964359105.1 uncultured bacterium | reverse complement strand
GCCACGAAGTCGGTCTCGCAGTTCACCTCGATCAGGACGCCCACCCGGTTGCCGGGATGGATGTAGGCGTCCACCAGGCCCTCGCTCGCGGTGCGATCGGCGCGCTTCTCGGCCCTGGCGATACCGGCCTTGCGCAGCGCGTCGATCGCCTTCTCGAAGTCGCCGGCCGACTCCACCAGCGCCTTCTTGCACTCCATCATCCCGGCCCCGGTCCGCTCCCGGAGCTGCTTCACCTGTTCGGCGGTGATCGTCATGCCTTTCCCCCGTGCGACCCGGAGCGCCCGCCCGCGGCTTCGGCACGGACGGGCGCTCGGTGATTGCGATCGGAACCCTGCGGGCCGGTCAGACCGTGGCGGTGCGCGTCGCGCCCTCGCTCTCCACGGTGTCGTCGCCACCGTAGGAGACGGTCTGCTGGTCGGCGCCCTCGAGCACCACCGCGCGGGCCTGCTCGACGGTGTCCGAGACCAGCCGCGTGAACAGCTTGATCGCGCGGAGCGCGTCGTCGTTGCCCGGCACCGGGTAGTTCACCACGGTGGGGTCGCAGTTGGTATCCACCACGCCCACGATCGGGACGCCCAGGCGGTTCGCCTCGGCGACCGCGATCTTCTCCTTCTTCGTATCGATCACGAAGACCAGCGACGGCAGTCCCGGCATCTCCTTGATGCCCGCAAAGGCGAACTGGAGCCGCTCGCGCTCGCGGGTGAGACGGGAGACCTCTTTCTTGCTCATCTTCTCGAAGGTGCCGTCGGTCGCCATGCGGTCGAGGTCGTGGAGGCGCTTGATGCTGATGCGGATGGTCTTGAAGTTCGTGAGCATGCCGCCGAGCCAGCGCTCGGTGACGTAGTACTGGCCGCAGCGCTTCGCCTCGTCCTCGACGATCGTCTTCGCCTGCTTCTTGGTGGCGACGAACAGGACGTGACCGCCGCCCCGCACCACCTTCTCGATCGCGGCACGCGCCTCCTGGACGCACTTGAGCGTCTTCTGGAGGTCGATGATGTAGATGCCGTTCCGCTCCATGAAGATGAATCTCTTCATCTGCGGATTCCAGCGCCGCGTCTGGTGCCCGAAGTGCACTCCCGCTTCGAGCAGGTCCTTCATCGTGATGTCCGCCACGAACTGCCTCCTTCGGGGTTCGACCCTCCGCTCCGTCCTGCGTCCGCGAGCGCCGCCCCCGCCGGGGACCCCTGCGCTCGGACGAAGCGTGCGTGATGTGCTGCCTGCCGCTCCTACCGCTTGCTGAACTGGAAGCGCTTCCGCGCGCCCGGCTGGCCGTACTTCTTGCGCTCCTTCATGCGCGGATCGCGCGTCAGCAGCCCCTCGCGCCCGAGCACGCCGCGCAGGCTCTCGTCCTGGCGCAGCAGCGCCCGCGCGATCGCGAGCCGCAGAGCCCCCGACTGGCCGGTGAGCCCGCCGCCGCTCACGCGCGCCACCACGTTGTGCTTGCCCGCGGCGTTGGCGACGGTGAGCGGATGGAACGCGGCCTGCACCAGGGTCTCGCGCTTGAGGTACTCGAGCGGCGTTCGGTCGTTCACCAGGTGCTTGCCGGCGCCGGGCATCAGCCGCACGCGTGCGACCGCCTCCTTGCGACGCCCGGTCCTGGGCTTGTTCACGGTTTCGGTGGCCATCGGTCTCCTCGTCGGCTCCGCTAGGGGTTCCAGGGGGTGGGACGCTGCGCCGCGTGCGGATGCTCGGGGCCGGCGTACACCTTGAGCTTCTTGATCATCGCGCGGCCCAGCTTGGTCTTGGGCATCATGCCCCGCACCGCGCGCTGCACGACACGCTCGGGATGCTTCGCCATCACTTCCCGGATCGAGGTCCAGGTGGCGCCGCCGGGATACATCGTGTGGTGGAAGTACCTCTTGTCCTCCGCCTTCCGTCCGCTGAGCGCGACCTTGTCGGCGTTGATCACGACCACGTGGTCCCCGGTGTCCATGTGGGGCGTGTAGATCGGCTTGTGCTTGCCCCGGAGCACCGTGGCCACCTGGGTGGCGAGTCGCCCGAGCGTCTTGCCCTCGGCATCCACCACCAGCCACTGCCGCTGGATGTCGGTCGGCCGGGCGCTGAAAGTCTTCATGCCATCCTCCGGTTCACTCGTCACCTGACGCGCCCGGCGAGACGCCACGACCCCGGCCGCAGGGCCAGAGTCGGTGCGGGTACGCCTGCGCTATCCGCAAGAAACGTCGGAAGCTAGCATGCCCGGAGAAAACCTGTCAAGGCGCAGGCGTTCAGGTCGGCCCGGTGCTCCGCCCGGCCGCGCGCCGGCCACGCACCCTGCCGCGCGGCCCGCGGCCGTCAGGCGAACTCGGCCAGCACCTGGCGCAGGCGGGCCAGCGGAAGGCCGACCACGTTCCCGTAGTCGCCCTCGATGCGCCGCACGAACTGGGCGGCGAGCCCCTGGATCCCGTAGCCCCCCGCCTTGTCGAGCGGCTCGCCGGTCCTCACGTACGCCTCGAGGTCCGCGTCGGCCAGGCGCACGAGCTGCACCTTCGTGACCTCGGCCGCGGTGCGCTGCTCGCCGTCGCGCACCACCGCGATCCCGGTCCACACCTCGTGCGTGCGCCCGTGGAGCCGGCGCAGCATCGCGAGCGCCTCCTCCGCGTCGCGTGGCTTTCCGAGCCGCGCCCCGCGCAGCACAACCACGGTGTCCGCGCCGATCACGAGCGCGCCCCGGCGCCGCGCCGCCACGCGCCGCGCCTTGTCGAGCGCCAGCGCGCGCACGCCATGGCGGGGCTCCGCCTCCCCCGGCCACGCGCGGTCGGGACCGGGGTCCACCACGGTGAACGCGAGCCCCGCCTGCCTGAGCAGCGCCACGCGCCGCGGCGAGGCCGAGGCCAGGATCACAGGGCCGCGTCCGCGGAAGAACAGCGGCGCGCCGCCGCGCCCGCGCGCGCTCACGGCGCGTCCGCCGCGGGCGCGGCCGGCGCAGCCCCGGCGCGGACCGGACTCTCGATCAGGCGCGTCACCGGTCCGTCGGTCACCAGCTCCACCGCCAAGGGCGCGCGGAACGCCCCGCGCTCGACGCGCACGCCCGCGGAGGCGAGCGTCGCGCAGAACCGCTCGAACAGCGGCTCGGCCTGCTCCGGCCGCGCGGCGCGCACGAAGTCGGGCCGCCGCCCGCGGCGCGCGTCGCCGTAGAGCGTGAACTGGGGCACCACCAGCGCCGCGCCGCCCGCCTCGGTCAGGTCGCGGTTCATGTGCCCGGCGGCGTCGCCGAACACGCGCAGGCCCGCGACCTTGCGCGCCAGCCAGTCGGCGTCCGAACCGGTGTCGGTGTGGGTGGCGCCGAGGAGCACCAGCAGCCCGGTCCCGATCTCGCCGGTGACGCGCGCGCCCACGGTGACGCGCGCGCGCGCGACCCGCTGCACCAGCGCGCGCATCACGCCTCGCCGGCGGCGCGGCGCGGGTGCGACGGCCGGACGAGGCGCTGCCGCCGCTCCACGCGCGAGACGCCCTTCACCTTGCGGACCGCGCCCATCACCTCCTGGAGCTTCGCCAGGTGCGGGACCTCGACCACGAACACGCCGCGCGCGGTCTGGTCCTCGCTGGCCATGCCGGCGGTGCGGATGTTGACCGCGGTGACGGCGATCGCCTTCGCGATGTCGGCGAGCAGGGAGGTGCGGTCGTGGCCGTAGACCACCAGCCGCACCGGGAAGGTCCCGCCCGGTCCCGCATGCCAGTCCACCGGCACGCGCCGTTCCGGGGCGACCCGGTCGCTGAAGGTGTTCGGGCAATCCTGGCGGTGCACCGAGACCCCGCGCCCCACCGTGACGATGCCCACGACGCGGTCGCCGGGAACCGGCTGGCAGCAGCGCGCGAAGCTCACCATGACGTTGTCGATGCCCTGCACGCGGATGCCGCCGGCGTCCTTGCGCGCGATGCCGAGCGCCTCGAGCGGCCCCCTGGCGAGCCGCTCCGCGAAGCCCTCCTTCTGCGGGACCAGCCGGCGCACCACCTGCGTGATCGAGACCTGTCCCTCGGCGAGCCGCGCGTGGAGGGTCTCGAGATCGGCGCACCCGAGCGCCTTCGCAGCCTCCTCGAGCGCCGCGTCCTCGGGCTTGTGGCGCATGCGCTTGAGTTCGCGATCGAGCATCTCGCGACCCAGTGCGACGCTGTCGGCGTGGCGCCGCTGCCGCAGCCAGTGCCGCACCTTGGTGCGCGCGCCCGCGGTCCTGAGGAACTGGAGCCAGTCCTCGTGCGGCTGCGCCTGGGGCGAGGTGATGATCTCGACCGTGTCGCCGTTCCTGAGCTCGTAGCGCAGCGGCACCAGCTCGCCGTTCACGCGCGCGCCCACGGTGTGCTGGCCGACCTCGGTGTGGATCAGGAACGCGAAGTCGAGCGGGGTGGCGCCCTTCGGCAGGCGCTTGAGCTCGCGCCGCGGCGTGTAGACGAACACCTCCTCCTGGTAGAGCGCGGTGCGCAGGAAGTCCATGTACTCGTCGTCGCTGGTGGTGCGCTGCCAGTCCACGGTCTGCGCCACGAACCCGCCGAGCTTGGCGTCGAGCTCCTCGTCCACGCGCCCGCCCTGCTTGTAGACGTAGTGCGCGGCGATCCCGGTCTCCGCGGTGCGATGCATGTCGCGCGTGCGGATCTGCACCTCGACCATCTCGCCCGCGTCGGTGAGCACGGTGGTGTGGAGCGACTGGTACATGTTGCTCTTGGGGGTGGCGATGTAGTCCTTGAAGCGCTCGGCCACCGGGGTGAACCGGTCGTGGGCCACGCCGAGGGCGCGGTAGCAGTCGTTGCGCGTGTGCACGATGATGCGCAGCCCGAACAGGTCGTAGATGCTCTCGAATTCCCGCCCCGCGCGCATCTTCCCGTAGATCGAGTAGAAGTGCTTGGGCCGCCCCATCACCTCGGCCTTGATGCCCGCCGCCCTGAGCCCCTCCTCGAGCCGCTGCCGCACCCCCGCGAGGAACGTCTCGCGCTCGGCGCGCCGCGTCTGGATGCGCCCCGCCAGCTCCTGGTAGGCCTCCGGGTCGAGCACCTTGAGGCTCAGGTCCTCGAGCTCGCGCTTGATGCCCGCCATGCCGAGCCGGTGCGCGAGCGGCGCGTAGATGTCGCGGGTCTCGATGGAGATCCGCTGGATCTTCTGGGGCGGCAGGAATTCGATGGTCCGCATGTTGTGAAGGCGGTCCGCGAGCTTGATGAAGATGACGCGCAGGTCGCGCGACATCGAGAGCAGCATCTTGCGGAAGTTCTCGGCCTGCTCGGACTCGCGGCTGTCGAAGTGGAGCCCGGCCAGCTTCGTGACCCCCTCGACCAGGCCCGCGACCTCGCGGCCGAAGCGCTTCTCGACCACTTCGATCGGGACATCGGTGTCCTCGACCACGTCGTGGAGCAGCGCGGCGCAGCCGAGCGGGGTGTCGAGCCGCGCGTCGAGCAGGTCGAGCAGGATCAGGCACACCGCGACCGAGTGGGAGACGAAGGGCTCCCCCGACATGCGCCGCTGCCCGCCGTGGGCCTGCGCCGCGAAGTCGAAGCAGGCCGCCACGCGATCGCGGTCCACGCGCGGCGCGCGCTCGTCGAGCGCCGCCAGCAGCGACGCCCTGAGCTCGGCCAGCTCCCCGCCGCCGGTCGTGGCGATCACGGCACACGCACCCCCTTGAGCTTGAGCTGCACGCGCGTCTCCCCCATCCACTCGTTGCGGGCGGGCACGAACGCGAGCGCGCATCGCTGCCCGCGCACGATCCCGGTGGCGCGCTCGCCGAGGCCGAAGCCGATGGCCTCCGCCGTGCCGGTGGCGTCGTGGACGGCGAGCCGCAGGTGCTTCCCCTGCCCCACCGTGGTCACCGCGTCCACCGTCACCTCGGCGGCGCGAAAGACCGGCTCGGGGTTGCCGAGCCCGTGCGGCGACATGCGCTCGAGCCACTCCACCGTCGCCAGGTCGCACTCGGACAGCCGCACGTCGGCGTCGATCATCAGCCGCGGCACGCAGTCCTCGGGCGAGAGCCGCGCGCGCACCAGCGACTCGAGCCGCGCGCGCAGCTCGGGCAGCCGCTGGCGCGTCACGGTGAGCCCGGCCGCGAACGCGTGTCCGCCGTGCGCCTCGAGCAGGTCCGAGCAGTCGCCGAGGATGGCGTTCAGGTCGAGCCCGGGGACGCTGCGGCCCGAGCCCCGGCCGCGGTCGCCATCGAGCGCGATCAGCACCGCGGGGCGCTGGAAGCGCTCCACCAGGCGCGACGCCACAATGCCGATCACGCCGGGGTGCCACCGCTCGGACCACAGCACGATCGAGGAGCAGTCGGGCCAGCCCAGCTCGGTCTCCACGCGCTGCGCCGCGTCGGTCAGCGCCTGCTCGTCGTAACGGCGCCGCCGCTGATTGTCGTCCTCGAGGCTCTGCGCCAGGTCGAGCGCCTCCGAGGCCTCGCGGGCGAGCAGCAGGCGCAGCCCCTGCTCGGCGTTCCCCATGCGCCCCGCGGCGTTGATGCGCGGCGCGAGCACGAACGCCACCTGCCCGCTGGTGATCTGCTTGCCGGCCAGGCCCGAGACCTCGATCAGCGCGCGCAACCCGATGCACCGCGTGCGGTTCAGGCCATCGAGCCCGAGCCGGGCCAGCACGCGGTTCTCTCCCACCAGCGGCACCACGTCGGCGATGGTGCCGAGCGCCACGACGTCGAGGTGCTCGCGCGCCTTCTCGAGGCCGCCGCGGCCGCGCAGCAGCGCCTCGACCAGCTTGAAGGTCACGCCCACGCCGGCCAGCGACTTGAACGGGTACTCGCAGCCCGGGCGCAGCGGGTTCACCACGGCGAGCGCGTCGGGCAAGCCGGCGGGCGGCTCGTGGTGATCGGTGATGATGGTGTCGATCCCGAGCGCCTTCCCGCGCTCGACCGCGGCGTGCGCGGTGATCCCGCAGTCCACCGTGACCACGAGCGTGCAGCCGCGGCGGCGCGCGTCCTCCATGGCGTCGGCCGACAGGCCGTAGCCGTCGCGCGTGCGGTGCGGGATGCGGTACTCGACGCGCCCGCCCAGGTCGCGCAGCACCGCGTAGAGCAGGAAGGTCGCGGTGATCCCGTCCACGTCGTAGTCGCCGTGGACCAGGATGCGCTCACCGGCGGCGACGGCGCGCTGGATGCGCTCGGCCGCCGGCTCGAGCCCGAGCAGGCGAGCCGGCTCGTGCAGGTCCTCGAGCGCCGGCTCGAGGAAGGCCCGCGCCGCCTCGCAGGTGTCCACGCCGCGGTTCACCAGGGCGTGCGCCGCCGCCACCGGGGCCCCGATCCCACGCGCCAGCTCGAGCGCGCACTCGGGGTCGCGCTGCCGGTGCAGGACCCACTGGGTTGCCGCGGACGGTGCGATCACCTGGGACGTTCCGGGGATGCGGGGAGAGGGACGCTGCGCGACTGCGTTCGCACGCTAGCAGCCCGCGCCGATCAGGGTCAAGGATGCGCGGCCGCGAGACGCCGCCGGAGCTCCGCGGCGCGGCCGTCGCGCGCTTCGGGGCACGCGTCGGCCCGCGCGAGCGCTCGGTCGCGCGCCGCTGCGTCGCGCAACAGCGCGCACGCCAGCGCCAGCCTCAGCCACCCGTCGTAGAAGCCGGGGTCGGCGCGCACCGCGGCCTCGAAGGCGGCGCGCGCCTCGGGCAGCCGTCCGACCGCCCCCGCGGCCATGCCCCGCGCGAACTCGAGGTCGGGGTCGCCCGGCATCCAGCGCGCCGCGTCCTCGAGGAGCGGCAGCGCCTCCGCGGCGCGCCGCTGCACGACCAGCGCCTGGCCGAGCAGCGACTCCACCGCGGGATCGCCCGGCGCCTCGACCCGCAGGCGCTCGAGCGCCGCCTGCGCCTCCGCGGCGCGCCCCAGGCGCAGCAGCGCGGCGGCACGCGTGAGCCGCGGCTCGAGCGGCAGCGAGTCCAGCGCGAGCGCGCGGTCCGCCTCCGCGAGCGCACGTGGCCAGTCGCCACCGCGGTAGTGGATCAGCGCCCACACGCTGTGGACCTCGGGCCGCGTGGGATCGAGCGCGGCCGCGGCGTCCAGCTCGGCCGCCGCCTCGCGCTCGCGACCCTTCGCCGCGAGCGCGCGCGCCCACTGGATGCGCCCCATCGCGTTGCGCGGCTGCACCACGGTCATCGCTCGGAACAGCGTCTCGTCGCTCGCCCACGCGGGCAGCAGCCGCAGCGTCACCACCGCGCACCAGGCG
>CAYHRW010000120.1:0-8202 GCA_964359105.1 uncultured bacterium | reverse complement strand
CGTGCTGGCGCGCGAACAGCCAGTTGAAGTACGCGGTGCGCGCCCCGCCGACGTGGAGCCAGCCGGTCGGGCTGGGCGCGAACCGCACCCGCACGCTCACGGACGCTCCCTCCCCTTCACGGCCGGCATCGGGACGCAGGACCGCCGGGGTGGGACGGGACGCCGGGGTCTCACGGCAGCTCCACCGCCGCGATCGCCAGCGCCGCGATCCCCTCGCCGCGGCCGAGCGCGCCCAGGGTCTCGTTGGTGGTGGCCTTGACCGACACCTGCCGGGCGCCGACGTGGAGCGCCTGCGCGATGTTGAGGCGCATCTGGTCGCGCACCGGGCCGAGCCGGGGCGCCTCGGCGATCAGCGTCGCGTCCACGTTCACGATCTTCGCGTTGCGCCCATCGAGCAGGGCCCGCACCATCCGCAGCAGGTCGAGGCTCGAGGCGTTCTCCCACTTCGGGTCGTCGGGCGGGAAGTGCTTGCCGATGTCGCCGAGCGCGACCGCGCCGAGCAGGGCGTCCGCCACCGCGTGCAGCAGCACGTCGGCATCGCTGTGGCCTTCCAGCCCCCACGGGCTCTCGAAGAGCACGCCGCCCAGCCACAGCGGGCGGCCCTCCGCCCTGCGGTGGATGTCGTAGCCGATGCCGATCCGTTGCGCCATGTCAGCCTCCCGTTCGCGACAGCCACGCCTCGGCCAGCGCCAGGTCCTCGGACGTCGTGATCTTGAAGCCGAGCGGATCGCCCGCGGTGATGCGCACCGGGTGACCGAGCGCCTCCACCAGCGCCGCGTCGTCGGTGGCTTTCGCGCGCGCGCCGGCGTGCGCCGCCTCCAGCCAGTCGCGGCGGAACGCCTGCGGCGTCTGCGCGCGCCACAGATGGGCGCGCGGCACCGTGGCCTCGACGCGCTCGAGGCTCGCGCGCTTGAGCGTGTCCTCGAGCGGCACCGCGGCGATCGCCGCGCCGTGCGCGAGCGCGTCCGCCACCACGCGGCCCACCAGTGCGGGGCCGACCAGTGCGCGCGCGCAGTCGTGCACCGCGATGGTGGTGAACTCCGGCGGCGTGGCGCGCAGCCCCCGCGCCACCGAGTCCTGGCGCTCGCGCCCGCCCTCGGACCACGCCACGATCTTCGCGGGCGCGAGCCCGCACGCCCCGAGCATCTCGCGCAGCTTCTTCACCGGCCCGACCACCACGATGCCGTCCACCGCCCCGCAGCGCTCGAGCGCCAGCAGGCTCCAGGTGAACAGCGGGCGCCCGGCGAGCGGCGCCAGCGCCTTCTCGACGCCGGCGCCCAGGCGCTCTCCCCGGCCGGCGCACAGCAGGATCGCGGCGGTGCTCACCGCACCCCCGTGAGGCGGCCGCCCGCCATCGCCAGCAGCTCGGCGGGCCTGAGCTCGAACAGCGCGTTGGGGTGCCCGGCCGCGGCCCAGATGGTGTCGTAGCGGAGCAGGTCCTCGTCCACGAAGGTCTCGAGCCGCGAGGCGTGGCCGAGCGGCGGGATGCCGCCGATCGCGAAGCCGGTGGCCTCGCGCACGAACGCGGGCTCCGCCTTCTCGAGCGGCTCGCCGAGCAGCGCGGCGATCTTCTCCTCGGCGACGCGGTTCGCGCCGCTGGCGATGACGAGCACCGCGCGCCCGCTGCGCGCGCCGCGGAAGACCAGCGACTTGGCGATGCGACCCACCTCGCAGCCGACCGCTCGCGCCGCGTCGGCCGCGGTGCGCACCGGCGCTTCGAGCTCGAACACCTGGTGCGGGAAGCCGCGCGCGGCGATCGCGTCCTGCACCTTCCGCGCGCTCGCGCTGAGCGGCGCGGGGTTGTCCCGGTCGGGCGCGCTCATGTGCCGCGCCCGGCCGGCGCCGGCTGCGGGTGCACGGCCACCTTCGCGCCCAGCAGCGCGGCGATGGCCTCCCGCAGGGTCTCGAGCGGCACCACCTCGATCCCCGCGGTGCGCGCGTCGTC
This sequence comes from uncultured bacterium, assembly GCA_964359105.1. GTDB lineage: Bacteria > Eisenbacteria > RBG-16-71-46 > RBG-16-71-46 > RBG-16-71-46 > JACRPT01. Next base: position 6,257 of record CAYHRW010000120.1, on the reverse strand, counting down.
GGCCTGCGCCCGGGGCACGCCGGCGCGGCGGAAGCCGAGCTGCGCCGCCTCGCGCACGCGCGCCTCGACCCGCGCGACGCGGCGCAGCTCGCCCGAGAGGCTCACCTCACCCACCGCGAGCGTGCCCTCGAGCACCGGGCAGCTGCGGAACGACGACGCCACCGCGAGCGCCACGCCCAGGTCGGTGCCGGGCTCGTCGAGCGTGAGCCCGCCGGTCACGGTGACGAACACGTCGTGGCGCCCGAGCCTCAGGCCGACCCGGCGCTCGAGCACCGCCAGCAGCACCGCGAGCCGGCGCGGGTCGAAGCCGCTGGTGACGCGCTGCGGCGTCCCGTAGAACGAGGTCGCGACCAGCGCCTGCACCTCGACCAGCAGCGGGCGCGTGCCTTCCAGGCTCGCCACCACGGCGGTGCCGGGCTCGATGCGGCGGCTCTCCGAGAGGAACGCCGCGCTCGGGTTCGCGACCTCGCGCAGCCCGGTGTCGAGCATCTCGTAGACGCCCAGCTCGTTGGTCGAGCCGAAGCGGTTCTTGGCGGCGCGCAGCACGCGGTAGTGCTGGTAGCGCTCGCCCTCCAGGTAGAGCACCGCGTCCACCATGTGCTCGAGCACGCGCGGGCCGGCGACCGCGCCCTCCTTGGTGACGTGCCCGACCAGGAACACCGCGGCCTGCGAGCCCTTGGCGTAGTGCAGCAGCGCGAGCGCGCACTCGCGCACCTGGGTCACCGAGCCGGGTCCGCCCTCGAGGTCGGCGCGAGAGAGCGTCTGGATCGAGTCCACCACCATGATGTCGGGCCTGACCTGGGCCGCGGCCTCGAGCACCGCCTCGAGGTCGGTCTCGGTGAGCACCAGCAGCCCCTCGGGCACCGCGCCGAGCCGCGCGGCGCGCAGGCGCACCTGCTCCTCGCTCTCCTCGCCCGAGACGTAGAGCACGCTGCGCCCGGCGCGCGCGAGCGAGCCCGCGAGCTGGAGCAGCAGCGTGCTCTTGCCGATGCCGGGGTCTCCCCCGACCAGCACGATCGAGCCCGGCATCACGCCGCCGCCCAGCACACGGTCGAACTCGCCGAGGCCCGAGGGCGTGCGGCGCGCGTGCTCCATCTCGACCTCGGCGAGCGGGCGCGGGCCAGCGGGGCGAGCGCCCGACTTGGGCGCCCAGCGCGCGCGCGCCGCCCGGCCGCCGGACTTCGCGCCCGCGCCGGCGGCCGAGACCGGCGCCTCGGCCGCGGTGTTCCACGCGCCGCACCCGGTGCAGCGCCCGAACCAGCGCGGCTGCTCGTTGCCGCACGCGGAGCAGAAGAAGTGAGCTCTCGCCGGCCTGGCCATCTAGAACACCGAGAACTTGAAGTACTTCCGGGGATTCGCCTTGACGTCGCTGATGAGCGCCTTCAGGTCGCGCACCGACGCGTTGAGATCGGCGTAGAGCCGGTCGTCGTTCACCAGCTTGCCGATCGTGCCCTCGCCGCGCTCGAGCTTGGAGGCGGTGCTCTGGAGCGCGCTGCGCAGCGAGTCGAGGCGGCCCGAGAGCCGATCCAAGTTCTCGGCCGCCGAGGCGAAGTGGTCCAGCGCCCCGCGCAGCTGGGCCTCGCGGTTCACCACCAGGCTCCTGGCGGTCTCCGAGGTCGCCGAGAAGTTCGCGAGCGTGGTGCGCAGCGCGGCGCGGTTCTCCGTCACCGCCTGCTGGAGCTCCTGGCTGGTGCGCCTGAAGTTCTCGACGGTGGCGGCCAGCCCGCCGCCGCGGTTCATGGTGACCGCGAGGCTGTCCAACTGGGTCGAGATCGCGGCGATCGCGCCGATCGCCTGGCCCACCTCGGCCATCACCTCGGGCAGGCCCTTCTCGTAGACGCCCGGGATGGTGTCGCGCGCGCTCCAGGGCGAGCCGCTGCTGCGGTAGTCCACCGCGATGACCTTGTCGCCCATAAGCCCGACGTCGCGCACCGCCACCCGGCAGTCCTGCGTGAGCTGAACGTCCTTCGAGAGCGCCAGGTCCACGATGACGCGGTCGTCCACCAGCCGCAGCGACTTCACCGCCCCCTTGCGCACGCCGTTGACGCGCGCCTCGTTGCCCTCGGCGAGTCCGCCGATCTGGGCGAAGCTCACGTGCCACACCCTCTGCACGTGCGCCTTCGCGTAGTTGCTGAGCCAGGCGATGCCCCACAGCAGGACGGCGATGGCCACCAGCATCGTGACGCCCACCTGGATCTCGATCTTGCGGTTCATGGCAGACATTGGCGGACGAGCTCCCTCTCTAGACCGGCTGGATGGGACCGTGGCTGGATCCCTCGATGAACTGACGCACCATCGGGTCGCGCGTACCGCGCGTCTCGTCCGGTGTGCCGCTGAACACGATGCGGCCGTCGTAGAGCAGCACGATGCGGTCGGCGATGGTGTACGCGCTGGTGATGTCGTGCGTGACCGCGACGGAGGTGACGTTGAGCTGCTTCTGCAGGTCGCGGATGAGCTGGTTGATGACGTCGGCCATGATCGGGTCGAGCCCGGTCGTCGGCTCGTCGTACAGGATGTACTCGGGGTCGAGCGCGAGCGCGCGCGCCAGGCCCACGCGCTTGCGCATGCCGCCCGAGAGCGAGGCGGGCTTCATGCTCTCGGCGCCCCTGAGCCCCACCCACTCCAGACGCTCGCGCACGCGACGCTCGACCTCGTCGGGCGTCATGCCGTTCTGGTGCTCGAGCATCGCGAGGCTCACGTTCTCGCCCACCGTCATCGAGTCGAACAGCGCCGCGCCCTGGAACAGCATGCCGAAGCGCCGGCGCACCCGGTTGAGCGCGCCCTCCTTGAGCCCGACGATCTCCTCGCCGTCGATCCTGATCGAGCCCTCGTCCGGGGCCATCAGCCCGATGATGTGCTTGAGGAGCACGCTCTTGCCCGTGCCGCTCGGCCCCAGCACCACCAGCGTCTCGCCGGTGCGGACGTCGAGGTCCAGGCCGTCGAGCACCGGCTTCCGGCTGAGGCGCTTCTTCAGGCCGCGGATCTCGATCATGCGAACACCACGCGGAACAGGATGCTGGCCAGGATGTAGTCGAGGATGAGCACCAGCACGCACGAGGTCACCACCGCGCCGGTGGTGGCCTTGCCCACGCCCTCGGCGCCACCCTCGGTCTGGAATCCGTAGTAGCAGCCCATCGTGCCGATGATGCCGCCGAAAAACAGCGCCTTCACGATGCCCGACATCACGTCCTTCATGTAGAAGAACTCCCGCAGCCCCTGCAGGTAGGTCGCCGCCGACACGCCCACCACGTTCACGGCCACGACGAAGCCGCCGAAGATCGCGATGACGTCCGCGTAGATGGTGAGGATCGGCAGCATGATGATGGCCGCGGTGACGCGCGGCGCCACCAGGTAACGCACCGGGTTGATCCCCATGGCGCGCAGCGCGTCGATCTGCTCGGTCACCTTCATGGTGCCCAGCTCGGCCGCGATCGAGGCGCCCACGCGCCCGCCGATCACGAGCGCGGTCAGGACCGGCCCCAGCTCGATCACCACCGAGCGCATGATCACCGCGCTCAGGTACTTGAGCGGCACCACCGCGGTGAACTGGTAGGCCGCCTGCACCGCGGCGACCGCGCCGGTGAACAGGCTCACCACGAGGACCAGCCACAGCGAGTCCACGCCGATGCCGTTCATCTGCTGGACCAGCAGCCGGAACGCCGGCCGCCGCCGCGCCAGCAGCTGCAGCGTCTCGCCGATCAGCAGCGACACGCGGCCGATCTCGGCCAGCGCGTCGCCCGCGCGGGTGCGCAGGAAGCGGAAGCCGCGCAGCGCGACCTCTTCGCCGGTCAGGCCGTTCGCCATGCGCTAGAACCTCGGTTCCGTCTCGCCGGACATTGTCTCCTGGTATTGCACGAATTTCGTGCTCTCGCGGAGGAAGGTGAGCGGCACGTCGCCGGTCGGGCCATTGCGCTGCTTGGCGATGATGATCTCCGCCTTGCCCGGCTCCGCGGTGTCCTTCTTGTACATGACCTCGCGGTACACGAACATGACCACGTCCGCGTCCTGCTCCAGCGCCCCCGATTCTCTCAGGTCCGAGAGCTGCGGGCGCCCGCTCTTGTCGCGGGTCTCGACCGCGCGCGAAAGCTGCGAGAGCGCCACGATCGGCACGTTGAGCTCCTTGGCCAGCGCCTTCAGGCCGCGGCTGATCTGCGCGACCTCCTGCACTCGGTTCTCCACCCGTCCCGTGGGCCGGATGAGCTGCAGGTAGTCGATCACCACCAGGTCGAGCTTCCCGTCGGACTTGAGGCGGCGGCACTTGGCCCGGATCTCGTGCACGGTGAGCGACGCGGAGTCGTCCATCATGATGGGCGCGCGCGTGAGCAGGCCCGCGCCGGTCGTGAGCCTCGGCCAGTCCTCGCTCGACAGGAAGCCGTTGCGCAGCTTGTGGAGCCCCACGTTGCTCTGCGAGGAGAGCAGGCGCTGCATGAGCTGCTCCTTGCTCATCTCGAGCGAGAAGATGGCGACCGGGATGCCGTGGGCGATCGCGGCGTTCTCCGCGATGTTGATGGCGAACGAGGTCTTCCCCGCCGACGGACGCCCGGCGATGATGACGAGGTCGCCGCGCTGGAAGCCGGCGGTCAGCTTGTCGATGTCGTCGAACCCCGAGGGCACGCCGGTGACGTGCACCTTCCGCTCGAACAGCTTCTGGATGTGCTCGAACGTGGGCTTCAGCAGGTCCTTCACGTGGTAGAAGCCCTGCCGCACGCGCCGGTCGGTGATCGCGAACACGCGCTGCTCGGCGCGGTCGAGGATCTCGCCGGTCTCGTCCAGCCCCGAATAGCACTCCTGCTGGATCTGGTTCGAGGCCGCGATCAGCATGCGCAGGATCGCCTTCTGGTTGACGATGGCGACGTGCTGCTCGAGGTTCGTCGTGGTGGTGGCGTACTCGAGCAGCTGCGAGAGCGCCGTCGGCCCGCCGACCAGGTCGAGCTCGCCGCGCCTGCGCAGCTCCTCCGCGAGCGTGATGAGGTCCACCTGCTCGTTGCGGTTGTAGAGCGCGACGATGGCCTCGAAGGTCTTCTGGTGCGAGGTGCGGTAGAAGGCCGAGGCCTCGGTCTGCTCGATGGCGATGCCCACCGCGGCCTGATGCAGCATCATCGCCGCCAGCACCGACCGCTCCGCGTCCAGCGCCTGCGGCGGGGTCAGCGCTTCGCTGATGCCCGCGGGACCCTGCAAGGTGTTCGTCATGGCCGTTCCTTCCGATGGGAGCAGGGGGCGTCTCGCCTGCCGGGGGGCAGCGTCACTCCGTCCGATACTCGCGCGCCAGCAGCTGCATGTCCTCCCATACGGGCCGCTTGAGCTCCGGGTTCCGGAGCACCGCCGCGGGGTGGTAGGTCACGATGAGCTTGGCGCCGTAGACACGGTAAACCCTGCCGCGCATCGAGGCGAGGCTCGCCTTCGAGCCCAGCAGGTGCTCGGCCGCGGTCTTGCCGAGGCAGCAGATGATGCGGGGCCGGAGCGCCTCGAGCTGGCGGCGCAGGTGGGGCGAGGATTGCTCGACCTCGAACGGCAGCGGCACGCGATTCTCGGGCGGCCGGCAGTGGAGCACGTTGCCGATGAACACGGCCGAGCGGTCCAGCTTGAGGCCGGGGATGAGCTGCGCGTCGTCCATCGCCTTGATAATGCGGTCCAGGAGCTGGCCGCCGCGGCCCACGAACGGCTCGCCCAGCCGGTCTTCTTCGGCGCCCGGCGCCTCGCCCACGAACGCGATGCCCGCGAGCGCCGAGCCCACCCCCGGCACCGCCTGGTTGCGGGTCTCCCACAGCGCGCAGCTCCTGCACGCGCGCACGTCCTCCGCGATCTTCGCCAGCACCGGCTCGGCCGCGCGCGCGATCGCGGCGCGCGCCGCCGGGTCGAGCGGCGGGAGCGGCGCGGGCACATCGCCCGCGGTCACCGGCGTCATCTTCGCGGGCTTCTTCGGCGCCTCCTCGCCGAACAGGTCCATCTCCTCCGCCGGTACGGCGGGCGGCGGGCCCGGGACGGCCGGGCGGTCGCCCCTGGCCGCTGCGCCCGCGGCCGGCGCGGTGCCCGCGCCACCCCGCGCCGCCATCTTGTGGCGCTGCTTCGCCGCGGTCGCGATCAGGTCGCCGCCGCCCGCGTGCAGCTCGCGCTCGAGCGCGCAACGCAGGCTTTTCGTGATGTCCGCGAGCTCGCGGCGCAGGTTCTCTCCGTCCATCAGGACTTCCTTCCCTTCGCGGCCCGCGGGCGCCGTGCCACGGTGGAGGCGGCCCGCGTCTTCCCCCGTCCCGCCCGCG
>CAYHRW010000119.1:0-8212 GCA_964359105.1 uncultured bacterium | reverse complement strand
GTGCGGAACGTGAGCTTCTCGCCGTGGAAGCGCGCCGAGAGCACGAGGGTGAGCACCGGGTAGATCGCGGTGATCGAGGCGGCGACCGCGGCCTCGATGAACTGGAGCGCGGCGAGCGAGAGCGTGACTCCCAGGAACGGACCGCAGAACGCGCCCGCCACCATGAACGCGCTCGCGCGCCGGTCGCGCAGCGCCTCGAACGACTTCGCCGCGGAGCCCTGCGCCAGCGCGACCGCCCACACCGCGACGGCCGCGGCGCCGATGCGGATCACCGTGGCCGAGAGCGGATCGAGCCCGGTGCGCAGCGCGAGCTTCGAGATCACGTAGCCGCCGGCCTGCCCGAGCGCGGCCAGCACGCCCGCGACCACGCCCACCAGCACCGAGCCCTCGACGTGCGCGTGCTCCTTCTGCTCGCGCTCCCACAGCACCCACGCGATCCCTCCCACCGTGAGCGCCATGCCGAGCAACGCGAGCGGCCCCAGCGTCTCGTGCAGCACCGGCCAGCCGATGAGCGCCGTGAACACCGGCGCCAGCGAGGCGATCAATGCCGCGCGGCCGGGCCCGAGGATCACCAGCGCGCGGAAGTAGTAGGTGTCGCCGAACGCGAAGCCGATCAGGCCGCTCACCGCCAGCAGCCCGACCTGCGATGCGCTCGCCCACGTCGGCCAGGGCGAGCCGCGCGTCACCGTCAGCGCGACGCCCAGGAACACGCACGCCACGGTGATGCGCAGCCGGTTCAGCACCACCGAGCCCATGCGCCGGCCGGCGGCGGCGAAGAAGTTGGAGCCGGCCGCCCAGCACACCGCGGTGCCCAGCGCGGCGAACTCGCCCGCGAACCTCATCTACCTGGGGATCGCGCGCGTCAGGACCTCCGGCCCATCCTTCGTGACGAGCACGTTGTCCTCGATCCGGATCCCGCCGGCGTCGAGCAGCCTGTCCGCCATCTCCCAGTTCACCGCGTCCTTGAAGCGGGCGCGGCGCTCGGGGTCGCGGAGCAGCGGCGGGATGAAGTAGATGCCCGGCTCGATGGTCATCACGTAGCCCGGCTCGAGCGGCACGTCGGTGCGCAGCGTCGAGAGCATGGGCGGCATCGGATCCTTCGCGCCCGGCAGCCGGCCGCTCGCGTCGCGCACCCCGAGCCCCACCATGTGCCCGAGCCCGTGCGGGAAGAACAGCGTGTGCGCCTCGCTCTCGACCAGCGCGTCGGGCCTGCCGCGCATGAGCCCCATGCCGATCAGCCCCTCCATCATGTCGCGCGCCGCCTGCAGGTGCACGTCGCGGAACGGGCGGCCCGCGGTGCAGTTCCTGATCCCGTTCTCCTCGGCGCGCAGCACCACCTGGTAGAGGTCGCGCTGGAACGGGGTGAACGCGCCGTCCACCGCGTAGGTGCGGGTGACGTCGCAGGAGTAGCGCTCCACCTCGGCGCCGGCGTCAATCAGGATCAGCTCGCCCTTGCCGAGCTTGCGTGCGGTCGCGGGTGCATGCAGCACCGCCGAGCGCGGGCCCGACGCCACGATGGACTCGTACGAGGTGCGGTCGCCGCCGTGGCGGAAGAACTCGGCCTCCAGCTCGACCTGGAGCGAGCGCTCGGTGACGCCCGCCCTGATCAGCTCCCGGAGCCGCGCGTAGCCCGGCGCGGTTGCCGCGGCGGCGCGCTTCAAGCGCTCGATCTCCGCAGCGTCCTTGGCGCGCCGCGCGTGCGTCAGCAGCTCGCGCAACTCGAGCGCGCGCGCGGGATCGAAGCGCACGCCCGGCAGGTCACAGCCGAGCACCACCACCGCGCGTCCGCGCCGCGCGCCCAGCCAGCCCACCAGCTCCCCGATGGAGCGGCCAGCGGCCTGTTCCTTGCCCTCCCACACCCGCTCGCGCTCGGTGACGTCGGGCACGAAGTCGGTCCAGCCCTCCTTCGGGTCGAACGCCACCACCGCACCCGGGGTCTCGCGATCGGCGAGCCAGATGTACTCGCTGTGGGCGAGGAACGGGTAGGTCTGGTCGGCCCCGCCGGGGATGGAGATCGGCTCGCCCGCTGCGACGAGCACCACCTCGTCACGCAGGTCCCAGGCGGCGGCGGCCCGCGCCCGGCGTGCGTTCAGGACGTCATTCATCGCTGCACCTCCTCGGGAGCTTCGGAAGATGGCGGACGGAGTGCTGCGCCGCGCGGACGGCGGCCGGGCGGGCTCGTCCCGCAGTGCATAGTCCACGCGGGCTCCGCGCGCAAGTGCCGGGTCACGAGCGCGGCCCTCGCGCACACAGGCGGGTGCGAACCTCGCGCACCCGGGCCAGCACGTGTGCCGCCCTCAGACCTGCAATGCAGTCGCGGCCCGCTCGAAGTGCTCGGGCCTCACGTAGAGGATGTAGCCGTAGCTGCCGCGCCCGTCGGTGACGGCGTTCGAGGCGTACACCTCGACGTCCGCGTGGTAGAGCTTCGCGTGGATCACGGCGAGCGCGCCCAGCTCGTCGTCGCCCTGCACGAGCAGCGCCTGGTGCGGACCGCCCAGCGCCATCCCCGCATGCCTCGCCGCCTGCGTCAGCTTCCCCTTGTCCTCGGGGAACAGCGTGAACTGCGTGCGCAGCGGTCCCACCGGCACGGCGGTCATGGCGAGCAGGTTCACGCCCTGGCCCGCGAGCTGTGTGAGCAGCCCGTACGCCTCGCCCGGCTCGTCCTCGATCGTGGCATAGAAGTAGTCCACACGACGGATGTTGAACGCCATGGCTCTGCCTCCCGGCGGGGACTTCCCGCCCGTCATCGTCCGGCCTCCGCATCCCGCAGCACCCTGAGCGCGGCCACGATGCCGCGCGCCGGACGCTTCGCATGGGGGGAGGGCTTTCGTCCCCAGTCTAGTCCCGGCCGGGCGCGCGACCCAACTCGAAGCCGGCGCGCTCCGGGCGCGGCCCTGCCGCATCCCGCTCCGTGCAGGCGGGCCAGCGATGTCCGATAATGCCGGCCACGGAGACCGCACGTGAGCCCATACTCCCACAGCAGGATCGAGACCTTCCGGCAGTGCCCCAGGAAGTTCCACTACCGCTACGTCGCGCGCGTGAAGCTTCCCGAGGAGCCGGAGCAGATCGCGGCCTTCCTCGGCTCGCGCGTGCACGACGCCCTCGAGCACCTCTACGCGCAGATGCGAAAGGGGCTCGTCGTGCCCCTCCCCGACCTCCTCGACCACTACCGGCAGGTCTGGGACGAAGAGTGGACCGACCAGGTCGTCATCCACGACGAAGGGATGAGCGCTGAAGCGTACCGCGAGATCGGCGAGCGGTGCCTCGCCGACTACCACCGGCGCCACCAGCCCTTCGATCAGGCGATCACCGTGGACGTCGAGATGCGCCTGCGATTCCCGCTCGACGGCACGGACCGGCACGTGATGACCGGCTTCGTTGATCGGCTCGCCCGCACGCCGGACGGCACGTGGCAAATCCACGACTACAAGACCGCGAACCGGCTGCCCACGCAGGCCGCCCAGGACCGCGACACCCAGCTCGCGCTCTACCAGATCGGGCTCGCGACCATGTGGAAGGACGTGGGGAAGGTCGAGCTGGTGTGGCACTTCCTCCGCTTCGACACGGCCATCGTCTCGACGCGGACGCCCGAACAGCTCGCGCAGGTGAAAGCCGGGACGCTCGCGACCATCGCCGACATCGAGTCGCGCGGGAAGTCGGAGGCCGAGTTCCCGCCGCGGGAGTCGGGCCTGTGCGACTACTGCGAGTTCCAGGCGCTCTGCCCGGTGCGCAGGCACCTCGTGCAGGTGCAGGCGCTCCCGCCCAACGAGTACCTGGGCGAACCGGGCGTGAGGCTCGTGGACCGCTGGGACGAGCTGAAGCAGGAGCTGGACGCGCTCGCCGGGCAGAGCGCGGAGTTGAAGGCGGAGGTCGAGAAGGTCAAGGAGGCGCTGGCCGCGTACGCGCGGGAGCACGGCGTCGAGGTCGTGACCGGCACGGAGCGCGAGGCCACGGTGCGGGAGATCGAGGCGGTGCTGTTCCCGCGCAAGACCGTGGAGACGGAAGAGGCGGGCGCGCTGGAGGAGCGGCTGCGGCGCTCGCCGTGGTGGGACCTGGTGAGCACCCTCGATCGCCGCCGGCTCGAACGGTTGTGGAAGGAGGGCGGCGGCTCGGACGCGAAGCTGCGCGAGCTCCTCGCCGAGCACGTGCGAACGGAGAAGAACCTGGATGTACGGTTGCGGGCGCGAAGTGCCACTGGTACCCGCTCACGTCGCGGCTGAACTACCGGATCAAGCCCGAATGACGCCGTGTGCCGGAGGGCGTGAGGCCCGGTTCAACGAGGGTCTGTCCGCCCTCCGGCCTCCCGGACCGCCGGGCGACCGTGCCTCTCGCCCGCCGCCAGCCGCAGCATGGCCTCGAGGCTGCGCTCGACGTCCGAGTCGGTGGTGGCCCACGAGGAGACGCTGATGCGCATCGCGGTGCGGCCCTGCCATACCGTCCCCCCGCACCAGCAGGTGCCGTCCTGCTGGATCGCCGCGATCACCCGCTCGGTCACGGCCGGGTCGCCGAACGAGACCAGCACCTGGTTCAAGACCACCTCGTTCAGCACCTCGTAGCCGGCCGCCGAGAGGCCCGCCGCGAAGCGCGCCGCGTGCCGGCAGGTGCGCTCGACCAAGTCGGCGAGCCCGGAGCGTCCGAGCGAGCGCAGCGCCGCCCACACCTCGACCCCGCGCGCGCGTCGCGACAGCTCAGGCGTGTGATCCGAGGGATCGCGCGGCGCGCCGGTCGGCAGGTACGCGGCGCGCACCGCCATCGCCGCGCGCAGCGCCTCGCCGTCGCGCACGAAGGCGAGCCCGCAGTCGTAGGGGACGTTCAGCCACTTGTGGGCGTCGGTCGCCCACGAGTCCGCGTCCGCCACACCCACGACCAGGTGCGCGCGCGCGGGCGCCGCCGCGGCCCACAGCCCGAACGCCCCGTCCACGTGCACCCACGCGCCGGCCGCGTGCGCCCACGCCACGATCTCAGGCGCGGGGTCGAACGCGCCGGTGTTCACGTTGCCCGCCTGGATGCACACGATGCTCGGGCCCGCGAGCCCCGGCAGCGCGTCCGCGCGCATGCGGCCCTGCCCGTCCACCGGCACGGTCGTGACGCGCGAGCGCCCGAGCCCGAGCAGCCCGAGCGACTTGATGAGCGTCGGATGCGCCTCTTCGCCCAGCACCACCGTCACGGGCGGAGCGCCGAACAGGCCGTTCGCCTCGACGTCCCAGCCGGCGCGCGCGAGGACCGCGTGGCGCGCGGCGGCGAGCGCGGTGAAGTTCGCGACCGTCGCTCCGGTCACGTACGCCCCGGCGCATCCGGGCGGCAACCCCAGCATGTCGAGCAGCCAGGAGAGCGCGATGCGCTCGAGCTCCGCGGTGGCGGGAGTGACCGCGTGGAGCCCGGTGTTCTGGTCCCACGCCGCCGCGAGCCAGCTCGCCGCGACGGTCGCGGGCAGCGCGCTCCCGATCACGAAGCCGAAGAAGCGCGGGCCCGCCATCGCCATGGTCGCGGGCGAGCCGATCTCGTCGAGCAGGCGCAGCACCTCGGCCGGGTCAGTGGGCTCATCGGGCAGCGGCGCGTCCCAGGCGGAGAGCCGCGCGACCGCCTCGGGCGCGGGCGCGACGCGCCGGTCGCCCAGTCCTTCCAGGTAGCGCATGGCGCGCGCGGCCGCGTCCTGCAGCAGCTCTCGTGGCACTGTGCTTCCTCCCGGCCGGGTTCGCGCTACGCGCGCTCCTCCCAGATCCCGGCCAGGTTCACGATCACTTCGACCGCCTTCTCCATGTCCTGCGCCGAGACCCACTCGAGCCGCGAGTGGAAGTTGTGCTCGCCCGCGAAGAGGTTCGGCGTCGGCAACCCCATGAAGCTGAGGCGCGAGCCGTCGGTGCCGCCGCGGATCGCCCGCTCGCGCAGTTCGATCCCGGCGCGGCGGATGGCCTCGCGCGCGCACTCGACCACCTCCGGATTGCGCTCGAGCACTTCCCTCATGTTGCGGTAGGTCTCGTCCACCTTGAACGCGACCGACGCGCCAAGCCACGCGGCGGCCGTCTCGCGCGCCAGCTTCTCGAGCAGCGCTTCCTTGTCCTTCAGAGCCGCCGTGACGAAGTCGCGGATCAGGAACTTCACCGAGGTCTTCTCCACCGAAGCATCCACCACGTAGGGATGGACGAAGCCCTCGCGCAGCTCGGTCGTCTCGGGCGACAGCCGGTCCTTCGGCAGGCGCTGGATGAAGTCGGCCGCGACCTTGATGGCGTTCACCATCCGCGCCTTCGCGAAGCCCGGGTGCGTATTGAATCCCTGGAAGGTGACGGTCATGGAGTCGGCCGAGAAGGTCTCCGCGTCCAGCTCGCCGCGGCTCTCGCCGTCCATGGTGTAGGCGCAGAACGCGCCGAACTTCTTCACGTCGAAGTGGGTCGTGCCCCCGCCCACCTCCTCGTCGGGCGTGAACCCGATGCGGACGGCGCCGTGTGGGATCTCCGGGTGCTGCACCAGGTACTCGGCCGCCGCCACGATCTCCGCCACCCCCGCCTTGTTGTCGGCGCCCAGCAGCGTGGTGCCCGACGCGGTGATGATGTCGTGGCCGACCTGCTCCTTCAGCTCGGGGTTGTCCTCGAGCCGGAGCACCGCGGTCGGGTCGTCGGGCAGCACGATGTCTCCGCCCTGCCAGCCGCGGTGGACGATCGGCTTCACGCCCGCGCCGCTCGCCTCGGGCGACGTGTCCACGTGGGCGATGAAGCCGATCACCGGCACGTCCTTCTTCTTCGTGGTCGCCGGGATGGTCGCGAAGACGTAGCCGTGCTCGTCGCGCACCACGTCCTTCAGGCCGAGCGCGCGCAGCTCACCGGCGAGCGCGTCGAGCAGCACGAGCTGCTTCAGCGTGCTGGGATAGGTCTTCGAGTCCTCGGCGGACTGGGTGTCGCAGGTGACGTAGCGGAGGAAGCGCTCCACCACGCTGGTCTTCATCGTGGGAGTCTGAACCATGGGACTGCTCCTGGGTTGCCCGGTCGCGGATGTGGGGGGTCGGCCGGCGGCCAAGCTAGTGCAGCGCGCGTGTGGAGGCAAACGAGGCGCCGCTTCAGAGAAACGACCGGAAACGAGTTCCGCGAGCGCGTGTGTGCCGCGCGGTGGGTGGGGCTTCCCGAGCCGGCGCCGGGCACGGCGGCGGCGCACCACGCGGCGCGCGCCGCGACCTGGGCTGATCGTAAGTCGAACTGCCAATCAGCCCCCCGTGCGCCCGCCCCGTCCTCGGCCGGCGGCGCGGTGCGGTCGGCGACGACCACCTGCTCGGGGAGCTGGGCGAGGTGCTGCTCGGCCGCATCCCCGGGCGCCGCGCGCCGGAGGAGATCACGCTCTACGAGTCGCTCGGCGTCGCGGTCGAAGACCTCGCCGCCGCCACTTCCTGCTCAGGCGCGCGGAGGAGACCGGCGCGGGGACGCTCGTCCCGTGGGGCGCGACTCCCGATGCGCACGGCTGACGCGACCGCCAGTGCCGGCTTCGACGCGGCCCCCGATGCGCACGCTTGAGGCGCCCACCCTCGGCGACACCCCCGGCGCGCGCGAGCACATCCGTGGCACTGCCGTGCGCACACCGCTGCTTCGCCTCCACGCTCCCGAGGCGAAGCTCGACGCCATCGCGCGGCTCGGCGGTGAGGTCGTGCGCTTGCCTTTCGAGCGCTGGTGGCGCGCCGCGCACCAGAGCGCAATCGCCGAGGGCGCCGGCGCCAGCGCCGGGACCGGCCCATCGCCTGCATCGTCTCGGGCGGGAACCTCGACCCGGCGAAGCTCGCCACCATCCTAGGCGTCGGGATCCCCTGAGGCGGCGGGTACCGGGCTACGAGCGGCTCGGGCGTCCCAGGACCGCCTCGTGCAGCACCACCGGGTCCAGATCGGCGCCGTTCGGCCACACGATGGTGCCCAGCTCGGCATCCACGCGCACTGCGGAGAAGACCTCGGGGGACCTGAGCGGCTCGAAGACGCCATCGAAGCGGATCAGGCGCTCGAGATCGACCTCGCCTTCGACCCCGTCCTGAAAGCGCAGGTGGAGCCGGTAGGGCCGCCGCGCCTCGACATGGATCACGTCCGTGAGCATGGGTTACTCATAGACCTGAAGCCCGTCGCAGCGCAAGCCCTTCAGTGCACCCGCTTCCTCCGGTTCCGCACGAAGTCGCGGAACACGTAGGCGCCGACGTTGGCGGGATCGGTCTCGTAGATGCGCCCGTGGTTCAGCGCGGTCAGCT
>CAYHRW010000118.1:0-8249 GCA_964359105.1 uncultured bacterium | reverse complement strand
GGACGAGCAGCAGCTTACCGGAGAGCGCCGCCAGCTCGGCGGCCAGCTCCCGGAGCGCCGGGGCGCCCGGACCCGCGCCAGCGCCTCCGGTGCGCGGCTCGAGCGAGCGACCGCCCAGCTTCACGACCACCGGGCCGCCCGGCGCGGGCATCACGCCCCGGCCCCCGCGGAGGACAGCCCGGGCGGAGCCGTTCTCCGGCCCCGCGCTCCTCACCATGGCGTGCCGTGCGTGGGCAGGCCCCAGTCCTCGGGCCAGCCCAGCATGAGGTTCAGGTTCTGCACCGCCTGCCCGGCCGCGCCCTTGACCAGGTTGTCGAGCGCCGCGGCGGCGAGCAGCGTGGTGCCGCCGTGGAGCGTGGTCACCGCCACGTCGCAGCGGTTGGATGATCGCACCGCGCGCGTCTCGGGCCAGGTGCCGGCGGCGAGCACGCGCACGAACGGCTCGCCCTGGTAGCGCGCGAGGTAGGCGTCGCGCGCCTCCTCGGGGCTCACCGCGCGCGAGAGCGGCGCGGTCGCGGTGAGCAGGATGCCGCGCGCCATCGGCGCGAGCTGCGGCGCGAAGCCCACCGGCACCGGCGCGCCGGCCAGCCGCGCCAGCGTGCGCTCCATCTCGGGGACGTGCGCGTGCTCGGCGCCGGCGCGGTAGAGCGCGGCGCCCCCGTCCAGCTCGACGAACGAGGTCCTGAGCTGCGGCGCGCGTCCCGCGCCGCTCACGCCCGAGAGCGCGCTCACCATGACCGGGCCCGCCAGCCACTGCGCGGCGGGCAGCAGCGCGAGCGCCGCGGCGGTGGGGTAGCAGCCGGGGTTCGCGATCCGCGTGGCCGCCGGGATCTCGAGGCGGAACGCCTCGGGCAGGCCGTAGACGTAGCCGGCCCCTCCGTCGCGGAAGTCCGAGGAGAGGTCCACCACCCGCGCCGGGGCTTCGGCGAGCGCGGGCCGCTCGGCCCCGAGCGTCTTCCAGGCGCCGTGCGGCAGGCAGCACACCAGCGTGTCGAACGCGCCGGCCGCGAGCCGCTCCTCGAGCGCCTCGGGGTCGAGCACCGGCGGCAGGGGATCCACGCGCGGGTCCACGCCCGGCAGCAGCTCGCACGCCGGGCGGCCGGCCTGCTCGCGCGAGCACAGCGCCGCGAGCTGGAGCCCGGGATGAGCCAGCGCGAGCCGCGCGAACTCCTGCCCGGCGTAGCCGCTCGCGCCGAGCACCGCGATGCGCGCGACCTGGCGCGCCGGGGCCGGCGCGTGCCCGTCCACGGGGAGCCTCGCGGGCAGCGCGGGAACCGCCGCGGCGGAGTCCGGTGCGGCGGCGGCGGGCATCCCGGTCGTGGCGCCCGCGACCGGCGGGATCACTTGCCCGCTCCCGCGAGCCGTCCCGAGATCGTGTCGAGCTTGCGCTGGAAGCGCTTCGCCGCGGCCGCGTCCCCCGCTACCACCAGCACCGTGTCGTCCCCGGCCACCGAGCCCACCACGCCGTCGAACGCCGCGAGGTCAATGGCGCGCGCCACCGCGTTGGCGTGACCGGGCGGCGTCTTCACCACCGCCAGGTTCTGCGCCGTCTTCACCTCGTTCACGAACGCCTTGAGGTCGAGCAGCTGGCGCTCGCGGTCGAGCGCCTCGTGGGCCGGGCCGGGCAGCTCGTAGACGCTGTGCCCTCCGGCATCGGGGCGCTTGGCGACTCCGAGGCTGCGCAGGTCGCGGGAGAGCGTGGCCTGCGCCACGTGGACGCCGGCCCGGCCCAGCGCCCTGGCCAGCTCTTCCTGGCTCGAGAAGCGGCGGCCGGAAAGGAGCCGGGCGACCAGGGCGAGACGGCGGGAGCGCGACATGGATCCTCCGCGGCGTGGTGAATAATTATCAAGTGTCGTGCATAAAACTACATTCCGGGTCCGGCGTCAACCGGGTTCTTCGGGGCCGGCCGGGAACACGCGGCCGGCCGGCAGGCCGGGGGTCTCGCGGCCGCGTCCCATCGGAACAAGAACGCCGGCGGCCCGGACACCCAGGCTCGCGCGGCGATGACTCAGGAGTCGAGGGCGATCGAGATCGCGGCTCTCAGGGCATCCTGTGCAGCCGTTCTCGAGAGAAGCGAGGTCGAAGTTCACCCCATCATGCCGGCGAGCCTGTCATAGTCGGTGGTCCGAAGAATGGGGACAGCCCAGCGGCGCTCAAGGCACCAACACAACCCGGCCGACGCGGGTCTCGGCTCCCGACTCCAGTCTGATCAGGTAGACCCCCGCAGCCACCCTCTCCCCCAGGTCGCTGCGCCCATCCCATTGGACATGCCGCTGGCCTGCGTCCCGATCACCCGCATCGAGAATCCGCACCCGGCGGCCAGACACGTCGTAGATTGCAAGACGCGCCATGGTTCGCTCGGCGAGGGCATACTCGACGGTCGTCCTGGAACGGAATGGATTCGGGGCAACAGTGAGGGAGAGTGGTGCCGGGCGCCTCACGCGCTCCTCACCCACCGCGACAGACACGCCCCTGAGCCCAAGGCTGTGCCAGCCGCCCCCCGCGACGGCCACGAAGCCGCTGTTCGGCGCCGGCACGTTGCACTGGCCGGAGGTGTTGGACCCCCAGGCGACGATCGAGCCGTCGGCCTTGAGCCCAAGGCTGTGACTCCCGCCCCCCGCCACCGCAGCCACGTCCTGCAATGACTCAGGTCCGACCAAGACCTGATTACCCCAGCCTATGATCGAGCCCTGGGCCGCGGCTGACTGAACGCCGACGGTCGTGAGAAGGATGAGTGAGGCGAGCACATGGCGGTACATGGCGCCCTCCATGGGTGTGCAGGTACTCCGGAAGGATCCTGAGTCTACCACTTCAAGAACCGTGGTCCGACTGGAACCCCTCACGCACGACCTTCCGTGGGCGAAGGCATGAAACCTCGTTCGAGAGCCGGATGCGGGAAACCTGCATGTCCGGTTCGGCGAGCGGGATGTGGAAACGGACACGGCGGAGCTACTGAGGCACCGGCGACCGAAAGGGTCGGACAACAGCTAGGCCCCGCCTACGCACCGCGCCACATCTCGACTCTACTGACCCCGCTGCTGCGAGCGCGATCTGACCGCAGTCTGCGGCGGTCCTGTGACCGGCCCCTCCTCGACGGGGTGTTCAACCCCGGACCCACCTGCGGTGGGTGCCCCGTCGGGGTCGGTCACAGGACCTTGCATCCCACGGTCATCTCGCACTCTCGCGACGCGGGTCATGAATAGCCCGGGCTAACGGACCTGCGCGGAGCTGCCCTTCACCTCGGCGAACGGCTCGGCGCGTCCGCCCAGGTGCCTGGCCAGGAAGGGCTCGACCCGGCCGTAGAAGTCGAGCCGGTTCTCGGGCCGCGCGAAGCCGTGGCCCTCGTCGGCGTAGACGACGTACTCGACCGGCAGGGTCTTCGCGCGCATCGCCGCCACGATCTGGTCCGACTCGCGGACGTTGACGCGCGGATCGTTCTGCCCCTGGCCGATCAGGAGCGGGACGCGGATCGCGTCCACGTGGTACAGGGGCGAGACCCTGTGGTTGAACACCGAGTCCTGGTCCACCGGCCCCATGCGCAGGTCCCACATCTTGCGCATCGGCGCCCAGTAGGGCGGCACCGACTGGAGCAGGGTCTTGAGGTTCGACGGGCCCACGATGTCTACGCCGCAGGAGTAGAGCTCGGGCGTGAACGTGAGTCCGGCCAGCGTCGCGTACCCGCCGTAGGAGCCGCCCATGATGGCGACGCGCTTCGGGTCCGCGAAACCCCTCGCGATCGCCCACTTCACCGCGTCGGTGAGGTCGTCCTGCATCTTCGCGCCCCACTGGAGATCGCCGGCGTGCAGGAACTTCTTGCCGAAGCCGGTCGAGGCGCGGTAGTTCACCTGGAGCACGGCGTAGCCGCGGTTGGCGAGCCACTGGACGGTCGCGTTGTAGCCCCAGCCGTCGCGCGCCCACGGCCCCCCGTGGACGTACAGCACCGTCGGCAGGTTCTTCGGCGGCACGCCGGCGGGCAGGGTCAGGTAGCACGGCAGCTTGAGCCCGTCGCGCGCCTCGATGACCACGCCTTCCATCTTCGCCAGCCTGGCCTTCTCGAGCGCCGGCTGGTTGCCGAACAGGAACGTCCCCTTCCTGGCGTTGCGATCCCAGGAGAACCACTTCACCTGGCCGTCGCTCACGGTGTAGCCGACGATCCAGGTCCGGTCGGCGCGGTTGCGGCTGGTCACGGCGAAGTCGCCGGGGCTGAGCTTCTGGAGCGCGGCGAAGTCGGCCGCGATCGCCGGGTCGAGCACCTTCCACTCGTTTCGCAGGTAGTTGAAGCCCACCGCCTGCACCGTGCGCGTGTCGTCCTGGATCATGACGCCGCCGACATCGCAGCGCGGGTCGGTGGCGATGGTCTCGATCTCCCGGCCGGAGGCGACGTCCATCTTCACGAGCCGCGTCACGTCGGACCCGATCGAGGTCGTCACGTGGACGGCCTTGCCGTCGGCCGTGAAGCCGACGAGGCTGCCGTTCTCCTCGGCCGGCAGCGTGACCAGGTCGCGCCACGGGGCGCCGGCGGCATCCCGCACGCGCAGGATCGTGCTCCCGTCCTGCGGGTTCTGCGCGCTGGCCCCGCGGACGACGAAGTCCGCGTCCACGTCCCAGCCGAGCACGTCGCCGGGGTTCTCCGTGTCGAGCTTCGACTCGCCGCTCGCCAGGTTGATCCGGTGCATGTCGAAGACCTTCTTGTCGCGCAGGTTGAGGCCGACCAGGAGCTCGTCCGGATGCTTCCGGTCCGCCTCGATGCCCTGCGCGCGCACGCCCTCGTAGGGCGTGAGGTCCCTTACCTCCCCGGCGGCGAGGTCCACCGCGTAGAGATGGAAGTTCTCGTTGCCTGCGACGTCCTGCATGTAGAGCAGGTGCCTGCCGTTCTCAGCGAAGAAGAAGATGCGGATGCCGCGCCGGGTGTCGTTCGTGACCATGCGGGCGTCGTCCTTGCCCGCGGTCCGCACCCAGACGTTGAGCACGCCCTGCTCCGAGGGCGCGAGGTAGCCGAGCAGCTTCCCGTCGGGCGAGAGGCGGGGCGAGGACTTCACCGGGTTGCCGAAGAACACGTCGCGCGGCACGAGCGGCGGCAGCTCGGAGCGCGCTGGCGCGGCGAGCGGCGCGAGCGCAACGGCGGCCAGGACGAAGACGGAGAGAAAGCGGGACCAGCGGGATCTCATCGGTGCCCTCCTCGGCGGATGACGGGGATCGGTCCTCGGCCGGCGTGCCGCGGGGGGCCGCGTCGGCAGAACGGCCGCGCATGCTACGACGGCGGGCGGTCGCGCGGGCGTCACGGATAGAGGCGAAGCGACGAACGGGGGAAACGGCGCGGCGGACGCGGGGCGGAGCCCGTGGGTGCCGGCAACGCACAGGGCCGGCGGTGGGAGCCGCCGGCCCTGGTGCGAAGCGCGAGAGTTACTTCATCCAGACCATCCGCCGCGCTGCGTTCCGGCCGAAGCCCTCGAGGCGATAGAAGTAGGCGCCGGCGCCCACGGCGTTGCCGCGGTCGTCACGCCCGTCCCATACCGCCGCGTTCAGGCCCGCGGGCCGCTCGCCGCTCACCAGCGTGCGCACCAGCTCGCCCTTGAGCCCGTAGATCCGGAGTGTCACCGCGCCCGCGCGCGGCAGGGTGTACTCGAGGCGCGCCGACCCGCTCGCCGGGTTCGGCCAGCTCGGCTTGAGCCCGAACGCCAGCGGCTGTCCGCCGCCGACGCCCACCAGGCTCGGGTCCACGGTGAGGTTGGTCGTGCAGGTCTTCACCAGCGCGCCGCGCGAGTTCGTCACCGTGAAGGTGAGGGTGTTGACGCCGGCGGCCGCCGTGTCGGGCACGGCCACCGACATGTACACGTCGCCGAACGCCGCGGCCACGAGGGCGAGCGGCGCGTTCGCCGGCATCGGCCAGTTGCGCTGGCTCGAGAGCGCGCAGGTGTAGTCGTTGGCGAACAGCGGGTTGTCGTTGGTGACGGTCCAGGCGAGGTTCGCGGTCATGTCCGGGATCACGGTCTGGTTGGCCGCGCACACCGTGATGGCGTGCCAGGTGTCCCACCCCGTGGTCCACACATCCACGTTGGTGCCGCGGCCGTCGGCCCAGGTGTGACGCACGTAGCGCGCATCGCCGAAGGTCGAGCTGTAGTCGCCCTGGTTCGGCGCGATGTTGCTCGACGACGTGGTGAAGTTGCTCTGCGCGCTGGTGAGCATCGCGCTCGGCTGCCAGGTCGCGCCGCCGTCCGTCGAGCGCGTCCCGTACTGGTGCCCGCGGGAGCCGTAGGTGTCGTCGCGGAAGTCGAACCAGGTCGCGTACACGCAACCATCCGCGCCGACCGCGACCTCGGGGAGCCAGTCGTCGAAGCCCACGGCGTTGTCATTGGGGCGCGTGGGCGTGGACCAGGCGCTGCCGTCGTCGGAGTGCGTCACGAACACGTCGCGCTGGTCGCGGCCGCGCTCGCCGGCTGTCGCCCACAGCACGGTCTCGATGCGGTAGTTGCCGGTCTTGCTGCTGCTGCTCGTGAACGCGGGGGAGAAGCGCAGGTAGTAGGTCGCGGCCACCGGCGCAGTGAAGACGTAGAAGGCCGGGCTCACGATCAAGCCCGCGTTGATGTCGCCGCCGAAGCAGAGGCGCTGCGTGCTGTCGGGGTTCGCGGCGAAGATGCGCAGCGTGTAGGTCTGGCTCGCGGGCAGCGAGTCGGCCCACACCACGATGCTCTGTCCCGCGGTCAGGCTGAACTTCCAGTAGTCGAAGTCGGGCGGGTTCACCGCCGAGGTGTTGCCGCGCAGGGTCTGCCCGGGCGTGAACAGCGTCGCGCCCAGGGCGTATCCGTTCGGCTCCACCTCGACCTTGCCGCTGTTGATGGTGAACGGGGCGGCCAGGATGTCGAAGGTCTCGTTCCACGTCACGTGGACGCGCCCGCGGTTCACGCCGGTCGTGCGGTCCACGACGATCGAGGGGAAGGTGATGCCGCGCTCGCGGTTGAAGCCGGGCGCGCCGGTGCCGAAGTTCGCGAAGAGACTCGCCACCTGCACCTCGGCGCCGAAGCTCGCGCCGGAGTTCGTGGACTTCTTGAGGTTGAAGAAGTCGGCGTCACCCGTGCCCAGCGCCGACCACACCACGTAGACCTCGCCGTTCGGCCCGACCGCGGGGCGCGATCCCTGGACCAAGCCGTTCGTGGACACCGACGAGAGCTGGGTGGCCGCCGACCACGAGGCGCCGCCGTCGGTCGAGCGCTGGAAGTCGATCCAGTCGGTGGTGGTGAAGGTGGTGTACGAGACGTAGACCATCTGGCCGGCCCCGGAGGAGTCCGCCATGATCCACTCCTTGTCCAGGAACGTCGTCGAGTTCAACGCGGTGCGCGTCGCGACCACGCTGTCCCACACGAACGAGGCGCCCGAGAAGTGCCCGTAGGCCACGCCGACGGCGTTGTGGGTGGCGTCGGAGTTGGCGAGGCCGCAGTAGTAGAAGCGCCCGGTCTTCTCGTTCACCGTCACGACCGGATCGCTGGTCCACTCCCACGAGGGGTAGGCGGCGGGATGCGGGAGGTCGCCGCCGTCGGTGAAGGTGGCGCCGTTGTCGGTCGAGTACGCGTAGCCCTGCGTATCGCCGCCGGTGACGAAGCCCTGCCCGTCGTTCCAGGCCACCAGCATGTTGCTGCCGAGCGAGGCGATGGACTCTTCGGCCTGCCCGGCGTTGGAGGCGTCGCCGCTGGGATTGTTGGCGCGCACGTTGGTGGGCACCACGGCCGTGACCTCGGCCGCCGCGGGCGAGGCGGGCCGCCCGCCGACCATCGGAAGCGGGCTGTCGTCCACGAACGCCTCGCGGGCGCGCTGGCCCTTCTTCGCGGGCGCCTTGCCGAGTTTCTTCTGCTCGCGCGCCTCGCGCTGCTTGCGCGCCGCCGCGGTGAAGTGCCGGCGCGCGCCCTGCCACAGCAGGTCGTGCTTGAGCTGGCGCATGGCCTGGAGCCGGACCTCGCGCGGGATGGGCACGCCGTCGCGGGCGGGCTCGACTGGACCCTGGGCGTGAGCGGTGGCGAAGGTGATGGCCGCAAGCACGAGCGCGGCCACGGCGCGGCCGAACCAGGGCGCGAGGTTTCGCGCGGGCGGGTACCAGGGCATGAAAGAGCCTCCCGGGGTGGAGTGGGAACGGAGCGACGCGAGAAGTCTGGGGGTGATTCTACAAGGACCCGCAAGCCCGGGGCCAGCGGCATGATGCACAGGGCGCAGCTTTTTTCCAATCATGCTGCCCGGGCGCGCCAGAAGGTGTCCCAGGC
>CAYHRW010000117.1:4920-8255 GCA_964359105.1 uncultured bacterium | reverse complement strand
AGGGCGTTGAACAGGAAGTGCGGCTGCACCTGCGCGTGGAGCGCCGTCAGCTCGGCGCGCGTCGCGGCCTCGCGCAGCTCGGCCGACTGGCGCTCGGCGGCGGCGCGCTGCGCGTGGAGCGCCAGGTTCTCGAGCCGGATGCCGGCCTGGAGCAGCAGGTTCTCGACCGCGCTCTTCGCGTGCTCGGGCATCTCCTCGCCGGGCATCAGGCACGGCGGTCCGTTCTCGGGCCACTCGAGGGCGACGTGGCGCTTGAGCCCGCGCGCCAGCCCGGCCTCGACCGAGGCGCGCAGCTCGTCGCGGTCGAGCGCGCCCAGCAGCTCGCGCCCGGCCTGGTCGAGCGCCGCGCGCAGCGCCTGCGGGTCGCGCCCGTAGAGCCGGTCAATGGCCTGCTGGAGCCGGCTGCGGAGCGGCGCGAACGCGAACGCCACGATCAGCGCGGCGACCACGTTGAACACCACCGCCTCCTCGCCGGTGGCGGCGGCGAACAGGCGCTGCGACACCACCACGATGCCCAGGTAGAGCGCGGCGAGCACGCCCGACAGCGCCGCGTACGGCAGGCTCCGGACGATGATGCGGCGCGGGTCGAACACCGGATCGTTCGCGATCAGGAACGCGATGAGGAGCGGCGAGCTGAGCCACGCCACCGACACCGTGGTGAAGACCACGCGGAACAGCGGCAGCGAGAACAGCGTGAAGAACCGCTCGTCCTCGGCGAGCAGCCGGAACGCGGTCGCCAGCAGCAGCGTCACCGCCACCACCAGCGCGAGCGCCCGCTCGCTCACGCGCGCGCGCGGGCGGTCCCCGCGGCCAAGCGGGAACACGTAGCGCTCGACCAGCGACAGCGTGCCGAGCGGCAGCGCGATCGCCTGGAACGCGAGGTAGGGTCCTTCGGCCCGCATCCCGGCCGCGCGCGCCACGGCCCAGAGCACAGGCGGGGTGGCGTAGGCGAGGACCACCAGCCAGAACCACGCGCTCTTCCACGGCCCGCTCTTCGGCCAGCGCGGGCGCGGGAACACCGTCATGAAGTGCAGGAAGCTCGCCGGGAACCAGAAGACGAGCCCATCGTAGGCCTTGAGGTAGAGGCCGAACGCGCCCGCGATCTCGCTCTGCGGGAAGCGGAACAGCCCCCAGATCACGCCGAGCGCCTGGAGCGCGGCGAACCACAGGAACACCCAGGCGGCGCCGAGGTCGGGGCGCCGCCACACCAGCAGGAACGCGACCAGCGGCGCGGCGATCACCGCGGCGAGCGGCAGGGTGAAGAGCCGCACGCGCTGCCACGCGCCGAGCTGCACCGGCGGCAGCGTGAGCACGACCGGCTCTCCGCGCCGCCGGAACACCACCTCCAGGGGCCCGCGCGGGAGGCCACCCGCCGCACGGATGCTCCTGCGGAACTCCCCCCGGGTGGCGAGGTGGCCACCGACCGTGAGCAGCACGTCGCCCTTCTCGAGCAGCCCGCGGGCGGGCGGCCCGAACACGTCGGCCACGCGCGGGAGGCCGTCGGGCGTCTTCCAGTCGAGCCGCACGCCCAGGCGCGGATAGGGCGTGTGGGTCAGGAAGCGCGGCACCGCGATGGCGACAGCGGCGAGCACGGCCGTCACGGCGAGCAGGCGCAATACGCGGAGGTTGGCGATCACCGGGAGGAATCTCCCACACGGAACGGGGCGTCTCAACGGCCGCCACGCGGGCGCCGCGGCCCGATAGTATCGGGTCTCCGCGCGGGGCGGCGCCGCCGCGCGCGACCAGCGCGGCAGTTCGTCCGCACCGGCGCGGCCCGCTCTTGAGGCCCGCGCCCGGCGTTTGGGCGGCCGGGGGCCGAGCCGCTATACTGCCCCGTCGCTCCCGGCCGCGGGCCTCCCGAGTCCCGGACCCGCGGGAAACGCGCGGCGCGGTCCCATCCACCTCATCCCATGGAGGTCACGTTGAAGGTCCTGCGATGGGCGCTCCCGGCCCTGCTGGCCGCCACGCTGGTGGCGCCGGGCCTGGCGCAGCGCCCGAAGTCCACCGCCTCGAACCCGTCCCCCGCGCCCGCGAGGAGCGCGCCCGCCGCGCCCGCCGCGTCCGCAAGCGCCGCGCAGCGCCTCGACGGCATCGCCGCGGTGGTGAACGACGACGTGGTGCTCCAGAGCGACGTCGAGGAGCAGCTCTACCTGTTCCTGATGAACAACCAGAGCCAGGTGCCGCGGGACTCGGCGACGATCGACACGCTGCGCGGCCAGATCCTCGACCAGCTCATCAACGAGAAGCTCATCGCGGCCGAAGCGAAGCGCCAGGGCGTCACGGCGCCGGAGACCGAGGTGAGCCGCGAGGTCGAGAAGGCGATCCTCGAGGCGCGCAAGCGGCTCGGCGAGGACGGCTTCCGCGAGCAGCTCCAGAAGGAGAACCTCACCGAGGAGAAGCTGCGCGCGCGCTACCGCGAGGCGGCGCAGCGCGAGATCACCTCGTCGCGCCTGCTGCAGAAGCAGTTCCCGCGCAAGAGCGTGCCGGCGGCGGAGGCCGAGGCCTTCTTCAAGGCGAACCCGGACAAGTTCCCGAAGGCGCCGGCGCAGGTGAAGCTCTCGGTGATCCAGATCCCGGCCACGCCGGACTCGGCGGCCGACGCGGTGGCGAAGGCGAAGATCCTCGCCGTCCGCAAGCGCATCCTGGCGGGCGAGAAGTTCGCGAAGCTCGCGGCCGAGACCTCGGAGGACCCGGGCACGGCCAAGTCGGGCGGCGACCTGGGCTTCTTCGCGCGCGGCAGCTACGAGCCGGCCATCGAGGACGCGGCGTTCTCGCTCAGGGTCGGCGAGCTGAGCCAGCCGGTCCGCACGCCCTACGGCTGGCACCTGCTCGAAACGCTCGAGCGCGACACGCTGAAGACCGCGGCCGGCAGGGACTCGCTCGACGCGGCGGGCACGCCGGTGCTCGAGGCGCACGCGCGGCACATCCTGGTGCGCGTCCAGCTCACCGAGGCCGACGCGGACCGCGCGAAGGCGCTGGCGGACAAGGTGCGCGAGCAGGCCGTGAAGGGCGTGGACTTCGCGACGCTGGTGCACCGCTACAGCAGGTACGAAGGGCCGGCGGGCGAGGATGGCGACATCGGCTTCGTCTCGATGGCGACGCTCCAGCCGCAGATCCGCGCGGGGCTCGACACGCTCGAGGTGGGCCAGGTCAGCGAAGTGCTGGCGAACCAGCTCGGCTACAACATCTTCAAGGTGACCGACCGCAAGCCGGAGCGCCCGCACACGCTCGAGGAGATCCGCGACGAGCTGCCCGAAGCCGTGTCGCAGATCAAGACGCGCGAGCGGCTGGACGAGTGGGTGAAGACGCTCCGCGCCAGGGCGCACGTCGAGATC
>CAYHRW010000117.1:0-4820 GCA_964359105.1 uncultured bacterium | reverse complement strand
CGATGATCACGTTCGAGCACGTCACCAAGCGCTACGGAGAGCGCCTGGCGCTCGATTCCGTCTCGTGGCACATGGACGAGGGCGAGTGCGTGGTGTTCCTCGGCCACAGCGGCGCGGGCAAGACCACGCTGCTCCGGCTCGTCACCCACGAGACCCATCCGAGCGCCGGCACCGTCACCGTCGGCACGTTCCGCGGCCCGCGGCTCTCCCGCGGCAAGCGCGCGCTGCTCCGGCGCACGCTCGGGATCATCTACGAGGACTTCCGGCTGCTGAACGACCGCACGGTGTTCGAGAACGTCGCGCTCGCGGTGCGCATCACCGGGCGCTTCGTGGACGCCGAGGTGGTGCCGCGCGTGCTCTACGCGCTCGAGGAGGCGGGGCTCCAGCAGAAGCAGGGGGCGTTCCCGTCCGAGCTGTCGGCGGGCGAGCGGCAGCGCGCGGCGATCGCACGCGCCATCGTGAACCGCCCGGCGGTGATCCTGGCCGACGAGCCGACCGGCGCGCTGGAGCGCCACAGCGCGGGCGAGGTCGTCGCGCTGCTCAAGCGCATCCACGCCGAGGGCGCGGCGCTGGTGCTGGTGACGACGCGCCCGAGCGTGGCGGAGGCGATGGGCGGGCGCATCCTGCGGCTCGACGACGGCCACCTGGTGGGCGAGGGCATCCCCCCGGCCGCGGCCTCCGCTTCGGTCGCCGCGACGGCGTCCGCGGAAGCGCCGCGCGCGCAGGCGCCGGCCCCGCCGGCCGCCGGCCCGGAGCTCGGGAGATGAGGCTCTACTTCTTGCGCGAGGCCTGGCGCTCGTTCCGGCAGCACAGCGGGCTCGCCTACACCGCGATCTTCTCGCTGGCCGCCACGCTCACGCTGTGCGGCCTGTTCCTGCTGCTCGCGCACAACGCGCAGGTCGCGCTCCGGCTGATCGGCGACCGCCGCGAGATGGTGGTCTACCTGCGCGACGACATCGCGCCGGAGCAGCGCGACGCGCTGGTCGCGCGGCTCGCCGAGCTGTACGGCGGCGTCACCTACGTGAGCAAGCAGCAGGCGTGGGACGAGTTCACGCAGCAGGTCGGCGACCCGCAGCTGCTCGAAGCCGTGGACCAGAATCCGCTGCCGGCGTCGCTGCGTGTGCGACTCCGGCCCGAGCTGCTCAACTTCCCGGCCATGCAGCAGGCCGCGAAGCAGGTCTCGGAGTTCCCCGAAGTCGAGGACGTGCGCTACGGCGGCGAGTGGGTGCGGCGGCTCGACGAGCTGGGCGCGATGTTCGAGGCCGGCGCGCTCGCCGTGGGTCTGGTGGTCGCGCTCGCCATCGTGTTCGTGATCTACAACACGCTCCGCCTCACCGTGCTGGCGCGCCGCCACCAGGTCGAGATCATGAGCCGGCTCGGCGCCACCGACCGCTTCATCGCCACGCCGTTCGTGATCGAGGCGGTGGCCGAGGCGCTGGTCGCGGCGCTGCTCGCGCTCGGCATCCTGCTCGCGCTGCAGCAGGCGTTCATGCGCCAGGTGGTGAGCGTGGTGTTCCTCTCCCTGCCGTGGGTCGCGGGCTTCGTAGTCGCGGCCATGGTGCTGGCGTGGCTGGCCGCGATGCTGGCGCTCTCGAGGGTGCTCCGCGCGGTCGGGTCATGACGCGCCGCCCGCTGCTCGCGCTCCTCGCCGCGCTGGCGCTGCTGGCGCCCGCGCCCGCGCCGCGGGCCCAGACCCCCGCCGACAGCGCCGCGGCGGCGCAGCGGCGCGAGCAGGAGATCCGGCTCGAGTCGGCGAAGCGCCGCGAGCTCGAGGAGATCCGGCAGCAGGCGAAGGAGAGCCGCGCGCAGGCGCAGAAGCTCAAGGGCCGGGAGAGCCAGGCGCTCGGCATGCTCAAGCGCACCGAGCGCGAGCTGAACCTGACGCGCCGGAGGCTCAGGCTGCTCCAGCAGCACCGCACGAAGCTCGACCAGCAGATCGGCGTCACCCAGTCCAGCCTGGAGCGCACCGTCGTGAGCCTGGAGCAGCAGAGGGACCGGCTCGCGCGCCGGCTGCGCAACGTGTACAAGGTCGGCGCCTCACGCGACCTGGAGTTCCTGCTCTCGACCCGCTCGTTCGCGCAGCTGCTCACGCGCTGGGACTTCCTCGTCATGGTGGCCGAGCAGGACCGGCTGCTGCTCGAGGACATCCAGGGCAAGAAGGAGCAGGTCGAGGCCGACAAGCAGCAGCTCGAGGTCAACCGCACCGAGGTCGTGCAGAACGCGCGCGAGACCGAGCGGCAGAACCGCAAGCTCGACACGCTGCGCCGCCGGCGCGCGGGCACGGTGCAGCAGATCCGCACGCAGCGGCAGACCTACGAGGCCGCGGCCGCCGCGCTGGAGAAGGCCGCGCGCGACATCCAGCGGCTGCTCGCGCGCCTCGAGGCGAAGCGCCGCGAGCAGGAGCAGCGCGCGAAGGCGCAGGGCCGCCAGCCCGAGCCCTACACCGGCGACTTCGCGCGGGGCCGCGGCCAGCTCGACTGGCCGGTGCGCGGCGGCCTGGTCGGGCGCTTCGGCCCCGAGAAGCACCCGCGCTTCGGCACCGTGACGCTCAACAACGGCGTGGACATCAAGGCTGCGTTCGGCACGCCGGTGCGGGCGGTGGCGAAGGGGCGCGTGGACTACACCAGCGACGACTACGGCAGCTTCGGACAGATCGTCATCGTCAACCACGGCGACGGCTACTACACGCTCTACATGCACCTCTCCGAGATCCTGGCCCAGCAGGGGCAGGAGGTGCCGTCGGGCCAGGTGATCGGCCGCGTCGGCGACTCGGGCACCTCGCTCAAGGGCACGGTGCTCCACTTCGAGGTCCGCAAGGGCGGCAGCGCGCTCAATCCCGAGGACTGGCTGAAGTAGCGGCGAGCGCCCGCGACGCCGTGCACGATCCGGCGGATCCGTTCTATACTCTGCGGGCGCAGGCGCGCCTCGGTCGCCCCACGCCAACGACACGCACCCTTGAAGAGACCTTCCATGCGATTGCTCATCACCCTCGGCCTGCTGACCGGCGCCCTCACTTCGTCCTTCTCGTCATCGTCCGCCGACGCCGGCCCCGCCGTGTTCCGGAGGATCGCTCCGCCCGGCGCCGCGCTCGCGTTGCGGGCCGAGCATCCGGCGGCTTTCACCGCCGTGGACCGCGAGGCCATCCGGCGGTTCCGCGAAGCCGGCGGCGGCAGCCTCACGGTCCCGCTCGCGGACGGGAGCGAGTTGGCGCTCTCGCTGGCGCGCTTCGAGATCCTCGCTCCGGGCGCGCGCGTGCTCGCCTCCGGCGCGGACGGCGAGGTTCCCTTCCGTCCCGACCTCATGCTGTTCAAGGGCAGCGTGGCGGGCGACCCGGATGGGTGGGCGGTGGTCTCGATGTCGGGCGGCGAGGTCATGGGCGTGATCTCGACCGCGCGCGGGCGCTTCGAGATCGCGCCGCCGCGCGACCCGGGCGGGGCGCACGTCATCGCCGCGGAGGCGGCGCTCGCGCCGGCCGGGCGGCGCTTCGAGTGCCCGGTGGACGATCCCGCCTCCGCGGGCAGTGATGGGCTGAAGCTGCGCGAGGCGCACCCCGAAGCGGGGCGGGTCACGCCCACCCGGCTGGTCTGCGACGTGGCGCTCGATTGCGACTACGAGTACTACGCGAACAAGTTCGGCGGCAACCTCACGCAGGCGACCAACTACATCCTCACGGTCCTCGGCACCGCGTCGCTCATCTACGAGCGCGACATCAACGTGACGCTCCGGGCCGGGCTCCTGGTGGTGTGGACGACCCCGAGCGACCCGTGGACCGCGACTACGCTGCAGGGCCAGCTCGAGGAGTACCGCGGCTGGTGGATCATCAACCGGCCGGGGGTCCACCGCGACGTCGCCCACCTGGTCTCGGGGCGCTCGCTGGGCGGCGGGATCGCGTATCTCGACGGCGTCTGCAACTACAACTTCAGCTTCGCCGTCAGCTCGGTGTACGCCACCTATTCCTATCCCACGAACTCCACCACGTGGGACCTGATGGTGATCGCGCACGAGATCGGGCACAACTTCAGCTCCGCGCACACGCACAGCTGCTGGTGGCAAGACGCCGGCTACGCGCCGAGCGGCGCGCTGCTCGACTCCTGCTACGCGGCCGAGGGGACGTGCTACAGCGGCCCGACCGGGATCGTGCCCCCGGACAAGGGCACGATCATGAGCTACTGCCACACGCTCTTCCCCGGGATGTCCAACATCCGGCTCGACTTCCATCCCGCATGCCGGAGCCGGATGCGGGAGTTCGCGCAGGGTTCGTGCCTTCCCGCCGACAGCCTGCAGCCGCCCCGCGACCTGATCGCCACCACCGCCGCGGCGGGCACGGTGCTGGCGTGGGCGCCCGGCCCGGCGCCGGGCATCATCCGCTACGACGTCTTCCGCAGCCCGTACATGCTCGCCCTCGACCCGTCGCTCCTCGCGTCCACCACCACGACGGCCTGGGTGGATTCGTTCCCGGGCCCGTACTACTACAAGGTGCGGGCGGTGCGGGAGTCCGACCAGTCGGAGTTCAGCAACGAGGCCACGGCCGCGCCGTGCGGTCCGGGATCAAACGCCGGCTACGCCGCCGGCAACGGCCCGGTGGCGATGGTCGCGGGCGACTTCTACGAGGAAGGCATCGTGGATCTCGCGATCGCCGACTCGGCCGGCGCCTGCATCTCCGTCCTCCAGGGTCTGCGTTGCCCGACCTGCCCGAATGACTTCAACACGCCGACCACCACCGCGCTCGGCGCCGCGCCACGTGCGCTCGTCACCGCCGACTTCAACGCCGACGGCATCGCCGACCTCGCGGTGGCCGGCGGCGGCCTGCTCACCATCCT
>CAYHRW010000116.1:0-8264 GCA_964359105.1 uncultured bacterium | reverse complement strand
ACTTCGAGTAGATCGGGTAGGGGAAGGTGGCGCCGGCGCCGGTGAGACTCTGGGCCGTGGCGGGGACTGCGGCCGCCGCGGCGAGCGCGACCAGCAGGAGCGCCGTCGTGAAGCGGCGCGCGGAGGCGTTTCGCATCGTCATGGTCCTGCTCCTTTCATGCGGAATCACGACTGGGGCCTGCTGAACCTGTAGGAGGTGGTGAGCCGGGCCTGCAGGTCGTGGTGGGCGGGCGCGACGGCCGTGCTTCGCCTGATACTGCATGGCCTCGACGTTGGGGATGAAGTGCACGTCCTTGAAGGGCTGCCAGTCGAGCCCCGCGATCCAGAGCTGCGAGTCCACGCGGTTCGCCGCGCGCCTCAGCTCGTACGCGGCGAAGAGCTTGTAGGTGGCGCGATCCCGGGCGCCCGCGGCGCTCTCGTAGTCCGCGTACGGCTCGACCCACAGGACGCCGACGTGCGCGGGCAGGCTCGCGTAGATCTTCTTGTAGCGGTTGTCCTCGGGCTTCTGCCCGGGGCCGTTGCCCACCATGAGCGCGTAGCCGAAACGGTGGTCCGAATCGAACGCGCCCCGGAGCGCCGCGCCCAGGTCGGTCGAGCCACCGAGCCCGCGGAAGTCGGCGAGGGTCTTCTCCACGGAGCGGTACTGCCAGGACTCCTCGACGTTCTCCCAGGTCGGCGTCGAGATCACGCCGAAGAAGAGATCGCCGCGCGGATAGACGCTGCGCACCCGGAGGTACGCGCCCTTCACGTTCACGCCCAGCTTGCCGTCCGATGTGAGCGACCTGCCGTCGGCCTCCAGCCGGAAGCGCGTCGAGACCTTGATCGAGAGGTCGTTGTCGAGCTGGAAGTAGATGCGGCGGATCTGGAAGCCGTTCAGGTCGCGGGTGATGGGCCTGCCCGAGTTGTCGATGTTGGCCTTCCCCGAATCCGCGCCGGAGCCGTTGTAGGCGTGACGCGGATCGCCCGCAAGGTTGCCGTAGTAGTCGCCGAACACCACCCCGCTGATCTTCCCGCGCGGGAAGTCTGGCGGCGTGGACGGGGGTGCGACCTGAGCGGGCCATGACGCCGTGAGGGCGGCGCTGTCTGCGGGTGCGCCGCCTCCCGGAGCCATCGTGGACTGAGCGTGTGCCGCCAGCGGCAACACGATCGCGACCGCGAGCGCGGCCGCCGTGACGCTTGGGTGCATGACGCTCCTGTCGGGCGGGGAATCCCAGTGCCCGAGGAATACCGTGGTGGGTGGACGGGTTGACGATATTCGGTGCGGGTTGCCGGGAGATGGCCGCGATGTTACCGGGAGGTAAACGATGAGTTCCTTCCCCCGGGGCGTTCCCTGGTGGCCCGGCGGCGCCGGTTCTCGAG
The DNA here is from genome assembly GCA_964359105.1 of uncultured bacterium. Lineage (GTDB taxonomy): Bacteria > Eisenbacteria > RBG-16-71-46 > RBG-16-71-46 > RBG-16-71-46 > JACRPT01. The sequence goes on along the minus strand of CAYHRW010000116.1, from coordinate 6,905 downwards.
CGCGCGCTGGCGCGCCCGATCCACGGCGAGCTGATAGTCGCAGCCCGCGGCGACGACGGCCGCCGCCCACGACCCGAACTGACGCCGCGCGCGCGCGTAGAGGTCGCCATGGGTGCGGTGGACGCGGAACAACCCCTCGCTGCGGGCGGCAAGCCTGCGGATGCGCTCGAGAACGACCACCGGGGGCATGAGGCTGGGGCGCCCCCGGCGGCGCGGGGTCGGGATCGCGTGCATGGCGCGAGGCAAACACGCGGCACGTTTCCTCGGCGTTACTCGGAGGTGAAGGCCGGCGAAACTGCGCCGGCGCCGCTTCGTCACAGACTTGTGACACGAGTTTTCACCCCCGTAATGCCAGCGACACGGTCGGGCCTTCCGGCCAGGCCTAAGGTGCATGCCGAGCGGTGTGGTGACGGGCGCTCGGCATGCCTCTGGGCGAAGACGGCGGACCGCAGGGTCGCCGCGACCACAGGCCGCACGCGGGCCAATCGCGACAGGTTGCATTCCGCTCGAAGCTGGAGCCGCCACGGACGCAACAGGGCCACCAGGCGAGGTGGGCTGCGGTTGCGCCGAGCTGGCGGGACTCCAGCGATGGCCACGAGGTTCGCTCCACACGCTCATCAAAGGGGAATGACGACATGCTCTGGAACAGACGAGGTGGGCCGGGGACGGTCCTCCGGGCGGTCGGCGCAGCGGCGCTCTTTCTCATGGCGTCCACGCCCGCCCGCGCACAGATGGTCTTCGACGGCAATCTCCTCTTCAACAACAACGCGAGCGGCACCCTGGCTGGTCAGTTCCTGGGAGCTGCAGGCGCCGGGGCGCCGTCGTGCCCCGGCGGCACGACGGCCGCGAACCTCGGCACCGTCACCTATGTCCACAACGCCTACGCCGATCCTCTGCTCCCGGACGCACCCTACCGGGCGAACGTCCTTCCGAACTTCCAGCCGGGGCTCGGCGGCCCTGCGTACGGCAGCGCCGTGACGGTTCCGGCGGACGGGTTCTTCGAGCAGGTCTGCTACGCGGGCGCCGTCGGCCCGAACCTCGGTGAGAAGTGGTACGAGGGCTGGACCTACTGGGATTCGACCGGGGCCAACCGGCAGGACCTCCACCTTGCCGGCATGCCCGACCCGCGCCCGCTGGCCCTCTACAGCAACATCAACCTCTACGGGTGCGCCTACTGGTCTCCGGACAGCAACTACCTGGTCCGCGGCCAGCTCCGCATCAAGAGTCAGGGCCAGCTCACGATCGCGCCAGGGGTGGTCGTGTTCGAGGAGAACGCCACGGTCGGTACGATCATCGCCGAGCGCGGCGGCAAGCTCTACGCCGTCGGGACCGCGTGCGACCCGATCATCATTACCAGCGACGACGCACCGGGATCGTTCACGCGTGGCCACTGCGGCGGCATCGTCCTCAACGGCTACGCGAAGACCAACACGGTCAACTCGTGCGCCGGCGACTCGGCCGCGAGCGAAGGCGGCTCGGTCGGCTATTACGGCGGCAACAACGACGACGACGGCTCGGGCGCACTGCGCTACGTCCGGGTCGAGTTCTCGGGCAAGGAGATCACGCCGAACAACGAGCTGAACTCCTTCACGTGGAACGCCTGCGGACGGAACACGCACGGCGACTATCTCCAGGCCTACATGGGCGCCGACGACAGTTTCGAGTGGTTCGGCGGCACCATGGACCAGAAGTACCTGATCGCCATCGACGGGACCGACGACGGCTACGACTGGCAGCTCGGCACCCGGAACCGCGCGCAGTTCGTGATCGTCCGGGTCAGCGCCCAGCAGTCACCTTCGCTGACCCAGTTCGGCGAGAAGGGAATCGAAGCCGACAACATCGCCAGCGGCACGACCCAGTGCTCGGGGCGCTCGAACACCGTGATCGCCAACGCGACCCTCGTTGGTGACAAGCGTTTCGGCGCTTCGTTCCCCGGCTCGACCCACGGCGTCAACTGGCGGATCGGCACCGCGGGCACGCTTCTGAACTCGATCATCTTCAACTTCAAGACGTCGGGGCTCAAGATCGACGACGATGCCACGTGGCAGGCTCACTGCGCCGCGCCGCCCGCCGCGCCGACGGTGTTCTGTCCGGGAGCGGTCGGGGTCGGCTCGATCACCAGCGGCCAGGTGTTCGTCGCTCGCAGCGCGCCCAATCCGTTCCGCAATCGCGTCAATATCTCCTTCGAGCTGCCGAAGTCGGACAACGTCGAGGTCCAGATCTTCGCGGCCGACGGCCGGCTCGTGGAGACCCTGCACGACGGCGTGCTGTCGGCCGGCCGGCACTCGCTGGCATGGAGTGTGGACCGGGCGACGCCGAGCGGCATGTACTTCTACAGGGTGGTCGCGGGCGGCAGCCAGTCCACCGGCAAGATCGCGCGCGTCGACTAGTCGGATCCTCCGCGCTGAAGGCCCGGCGGCCGCGGTCCCCGCGCCGCCGGGCCGGCGGTGGAGGAGACGTTTCCGCCGTACCGGGGAAGCTCGGCACCTTCCCGTCTCCGGAGGATGATCCCATGGGTTGCACCGCAGCCTCTCGTCGTCCGACCCGCCCTCCCGTGCGCGCGTGGGCGGCCGGTTTCGCGCTCCTGCTCTCGTGCGCCGGTGTCACGGCGGCTCTCGGCGCCCCGACCGGGAAGATCCAGGGCCGAATCCTCGCCACCGACTCGGGCGAGCCGATCGCGTATGCCGACCTCGTTCTGCTGCCAGCCGACAGCACGATGAGCCGCGTCGGGGGCCCGACGAACGCCGACGGCACGTTCCTGCTCGAGGCCGCGCCCGGCCGCTACACGCTCCAGATTCGCGCCCTGTCGTACGCGAGCACACGCCTCGAGGGGATCGTCGTCGAGGCCGGCAGGCTGCTGCCGATCCACCTGGGGCTCGCGCCGGAGGCCATTCAGCAGGAAGAGATCGTCGTCGAGGCCAGGGCCCTGCAGAACAGCGAGGCGTCCCTGCTGGCCGCGCGCAAGAAGGCCCCGGCCGTGGGCGATGCCGTCAGCGCCGAGCAGGTGCGCAGGTCCCCCGACAAGGACGCCGCCGAGGTGCTGCGGCGCGTCACCGGGCTGTCGGTCACGGACGGCAAGTACGTGTTCGTCCGAGGTCTCGGGGAGCGCTATAGCTCGACCGAGGTGGACGGCGTCCGGATCGCCAGTCCCGAGCAGAACAAGCGGGTCGTGCCGCTCGACCTCCTGCCGGCCAACCTGCTCGACAACATCGTCGTCCAGAAGACCTACACGGCCGACCGCCCCGGCGAGTTCGGCGGGGGTGACGTGCAGGTGCGCACCAAGGACTTCCCGGGCAAGCGCACGTGGCAGTTCTCGGCCTCGCAGGGCTACTCCGAAGGCTCGACCTTCAGACATCTCAGCACCTACCCCGGGAGCCGGGCCGACGTCTTCGGGTTTGGCGCGGATTCCCGGAAGATCCCGGATGCAGTGTATGACGTGGCCGGGAGCCGCCCGCTGGTTCAGAGCAACGATCCGGCGGTCGGCTTCAGGAAATCCACCCTCGCCACGGTGGCCGGGTCGTTCAGCAACATCTGGTCTCCGACCTCCGGGCGGACCATCCCGAACGGCAGCTACTCAGCGACGTACGGGGACGAGTTCCGGCTGTTCGGCCGTCGTCTCGGGCTGATCGAGTCCTGGAGCCTGTCCCGCTCGTTCGATCAGAGGAACGAGTCGCAGCGGTTCTTCGACACCGCCGAGGGACTGCTCACCGACGCGCCGCTCTACGACTACGCCGTCCGCCGGTCCAGGGAGTCGGTTCAGCTCGGCGGGATCTCGGGGCTCAGCTACCGTCTTTCTCCCCGCCATTCGCTGCACCTGCGCGACCTCTACACCAACAGCGCCGACGACGAAGTGCGCACCTACGAGGGCCCCGACCGGAATTGGACGGATGCCACCGGGGCCTGGCTCGTCCACCGCAACACGCGCCTCATGTACGTCCAGCGCAGCGTCGCATCCGGGACGCTCGAGGGGCAGCACCAGTTCTCCCACATGTTCGGGACCAGCCTGGACTGGAAGCTCACCCGCTCGCGGGCGCAGCGCCTGCAGCCCGACCGGCGCGAGGTGACCTACAACCGCAACTACTACTACGACGGAGACGGCAACCCGGTCGAGTACTGGGCGCTGGGCTCCACGGGCATCCGTGAGTATGGCGACCTGAAGGACGACGGCTGGGGCACGACGGTCAGCGCCTCGCTGCCGTATCGGCTCGGGGTCCTCGGTAACGGGAAGGTGGTGCTCGGTTACGACCGCCAGACCAAGAAGCGCACCAACTTCTACCGGCGTTTCAATTTCATTCCCAGCGACAACGCCGACCGCACCGCACCTCCCGAGGAGACCTTCGGCCAGGGCGACTCCCTGAACCCCGCCTATGTCCTGGAGGGCACCCTGGACATCGACAACTATCGGGCCGATCAGCGGGTGAGCGCCGGATATCTGAGCGCCGACGTTCCTTTCGGGTCGCGGGTGCGCGGGAACCTCGGCGTGCGCATCGAGAGCGGATTCCAGGACGTGCGCAGCTACGACCTGTTCGATCCCGCCCGCATCACGCAGCAGGGCACCCTCGAGAACACGGATTGGCTGCCGGCCGCGAATCTGACGTGGGCGCTCTCGCATGCCATCAACCTCCGGCTGGGCGCCAGCCGCACGCTGTCGCGCCCGGACCTCAACGAGCTGTCCCCCAGCCCCTCGCTGGAGTACGTGGGCGGCTTCCGCGTGTCGGGGAACCCCGGTCTCAAGCGGGCACTCATCGACAACTACGACGTCCGATTCGAGGCGTTCCCCGCGCTGTCCGGGGTGCTGGCCGCCGGGATCTTCTACAAGTCCCTCCACGAGCCGATCGAACAGGCGATCAAGGGCGGGGCGCCGCAGATCCTGGTTCCCGAGAATTCGGATCGTGGCCGGAACCTGGGCGTCGAGCTCGAAGCCCGCGCCGGGCTCGGCAGGCTCTGGCGCCGGCTGAACAGGCTGGCGCTGGCCTCGAACGCCTCGTTCATCTCGTCCGTCGTCCACCTCAAGCCGCAGCTCACCGTGCTCGGAACGACCGAGCATCCCCTCCAGGGACAGGCCAGCTACCTGGTGAATGCTGCGTTGAGCTACGCATCGCCGAGCCGGCGGCTGGATGTCGCGATCCTGCTGGCCGCCACCGGCAAGCGTCTCCGCACGCTCGGGCCCAAACCGCTCCCCGACATCTACGAACAGCCGACTACGAGCCTCGACGCGACGCTGAACTTCGCGACGCTCCGGTCTGCCCGGGTGAAGCTCGCCGCCAAGAACCTGCTCGATCCGAGGATCCGGCAGCTCCAGGGCGATCGGGAAGTGTCGCGCTTCCGCGGGCGGCGCGGGTTCTCCATCGCCCTGTCCTACGGCTCGTGAGGCCGGGAACGAGGCAGCGAGAAGGGGTTCGCGACACCCGCGGCCGGGTGTCGCGCCTGCTGCTGCTGGCCGCGGGGATCTGGCTCGGCCTCCCGGGGACGCCGAACCTCGTCCGTGGCGGAGCCCAGACGGACTCGGTCCCGCGACGGCGCGTTTACTCGGTCGAGGATTCTCCCGGCTACGTTCCGCTGGCCGATCCCGAGTCGGCGTCGGCCGTGATCGGGCGCCGGCTGAACGCGCCGCTGGTGAGCAAACGGTTCCAGGGTGGGGCGCGCAGTCTCGACGAGTTGGGTCGCGCGGTCTGCCGCGCGCTCCACCGCAGCGACCGCGACTCGCTGCTGACCCTGTGCATCCGCGATGACGAATTCCGCGACATCCTCTGGCGCGAGTTTCCCCAGAGCCGTCCCGTCACCGGGCTCGCGTGGCAGGACGGCTGGAGGGCCCTCTCCATCCGCCTGCTCTCGGGATGCACGGGGGCGATCCGCGATCATGGCGGGCACTACTACGAGTTCCTGCGATTCGAAGCGGACTCGGTCGCCCGGTACCGGAATTTCAAGCTCTACAGCAGGCTCACCCTCGTCGCGCGTGGCGACGAGGGGCAGATCCTGCGGATGAGATGGCTGCGCACCGTCGCCGAGCGCAAGGGCCGCTTCAAGATCTACAGCACCGACGACTGATGCCCACGTGGCCGGCTGCCGCGGCGGGAGCGCCCCTGCCGCGCCCGAGCCAGACCCGATCCGTCGGCGTGCGCCCTGCGCCCGACGGGGGTCACCCGGGATTCGGGGCCAGCCGCCGCGCCGGCTGCCCAGGCCGGCACGGCAAGCGGGCAGCACGGCCCCGAAACTCGAAGGGGAGCGGCGATGTGGCGTCTGCGGTGCGCTGCACGTGAAGGGAAGGTTTCCTGGCACCTTCCAGGCGGGATTCAACGACCCTCCACGACCGCTCCCCTGTCGCAGACACCGTAGCGCACGGGTGACTCGCGGCCGTGTCGGGGGTATGACGAACGTGGGAACTCGGAGGACGGGGAGGTAACGAGGACGCGCCCGCGCTGCGGCGGCCCGGGCGCACGTTCAGCCGGCCGTCTCGCGCGTGACCAGGGGGACACGCGGAAGCGTGAAGCGGAATGTGCTCCCCTCGCCGGGACGGCTCGTCACCGAGACCTCGCCCCCGTGGAGAGCCATGATGTGCTTCACGATCGAGAGTCCGAGCCCGGTGCCGCCTTTCTCCCGCGCGCGCGCCTTGTCCACGCGGTAGAAGCGCTCGAAGATCCGCGGCTGATCCTCCTCGGGGATCCCCGGCCCGGTGTCGGACACCTCGCACCACGCCCGCTCCCCCGCCGCGCCGACGCGCACCGTCACCCGGCCCTGCTCGGTGTACTTGACGGCATTGTCCACCAGGTTCGCGAGCACCTGGTCGAGACGCGCGGCGTCGGCCTCGATCTCGAGCGGCGGGCCCGGCTCGAGCTCCAGCGCGAGCCCCGCGCGCGCCGCGCGCGATCGGTACCCCGCGACCTGCCGCTCGGCGAGCGCGCGCA
>CAYHRW010000115.1:0-8314 GCA_964359105.1 uncultured bacterium | reverse complement strand
GCCGCGTTCTTCACCACCAGCCGCCCGGTCGAGATGAACACCGTCCCGCGCCGGGCGTTGCGCGTGGGCAGCACGCAGTCGAACATGTCCACCCCGCGCGCCACGCATTCCACCAGGTCCACCGGGTGCCCCACCCCCATCAGGTAGCGCGGCCGCTCCGCGGGGAACCGCGCGCAGTCGTGCTCCACCATCTCGAGCCCGAGCCTGCGGCCCTCACCCACCCACAGCCCGCCGAGCGCGAACCCCTCGAACGGCATCTCCGCCAGCCGCTCGAAGCAGCGCGCGCGCTCGGCCGGGTCGGTGCCGCCCTGCACGATGCCGAACAGCGCCATGGCCCCGCGGCCCTCGCCGCGCAGGCGCTCGCGCTCCGCGAGCCCGCGCGCCGCCCAGGCCACCGTGCGGTCCACCGCCGCGCGCACCGTGCCGTCCTCGGCCGGTTGCTCGACCAGCTCGTCGAGCGACATCGCGATGTCCGTGCCCAGGTCTTCCTGGATGCGGACCGCGTCCTCGGGCGTCAGCATCCGCCGGCTGCCGTCCAGGTGCGAGCGGAACTCGACGCCCTGATCGGTGATCCTGCGCAGCGGCGACAGGCTCATCACCTGGAAGCCGCCGCTGTCGGTCAGGATCGCGCCCGGCCAGCCCATCAGCCGGTGGAGCCCGCCCAGCTCCCGTACCGTCTCCACCCCGGGCCGGAGCGACAGGTGGTAGGTGTTCGAGAGCAGGATGTCGCAGCCGGCGGCGCGCAGCTCGTCCGGCGTGAGCGTCTTGACCGAGCCAGCGGTCCCCACCGGCATGAATGCCGGCGTCAGCACCTCGCCGTGCGCGGTCGAGAGCCGCCCGGCGCGAGCCGAGGTCGTGGGGTCGAGAGCTTCGAGTTTGAGTTGAAAGGGCATCCAGAGCCCTGGCGGGCCATCACGTCGCGAACGTTCGGTGGGGACTCTAGGGGAGCGCGCCCGCGAGCGTCAAGGCGGCAGGGGCGCGGCCGGAACCCGCCGCAGGCCGCTTCTGGTGTGCCGGACCCGCTTGATTCCGGGGTGGCCGCTCTCTAGATTGCCAGCCACGAGTCTCCCTTGCGTCCCGACTTCGGAGGACCGGTGCCCGTCCGCGGGATCGGCGTGGATGTCATCAGGGTCGAGCGGCTGGTCGAGGCGCTCGAGCGCTTCGGCGAGCGGATGGAGAGGCGCCTGTTCACGGAGGCCGAGCTGGCCTACTGCCGCACGCACAAGGACCCCCTGCCCCACCTGGCCGCGCGCTTCGCGGCCAAGGAGGCGGCCGCCAAGGCGCTCGGCACCGGCATGAGCGGCGGGGTCGGCTTCCGGCAGTTCGAGGTCCTGCAGCCCGGCGGCCTCCCGCCCCGGCTCGAGTTCCACGGCGTGGCGCGCGCGCGTTTCGAGTCGCTGGGCGCGCGCTCGGCTCACGTGTCCCTCACGCACGACGGCGGACTCGCCATCGCCTGCGTGGTGATCGAGGGCTGATGCGTCCCATCCGCCGCGTCCTGATCGCGAACCGCGGAGAGATCGCGGTGCGCGTCATCCGCACCCTGCGCGAGCTGGACATCACCTCGATCGCGGTGTTCAGCGAGCCCGACCGCGTGGCGTACCACGTGCTCATGGCCGACGAGGCCTACCCCATCGGGCCGGGCCCCTCGCGCGAGAGCTACTTGAACCTCGAGCGCGTCATCGAGACCGCGGTGCGGGTCGGGGCCGACGCCATCCATCCCGGCTACGGCTTCTTCGCCGAGAACGCCACGTTCGCGCAGGCCTGCGAGGATGCCGGCATCGCCTTCATCGGCCCGCGGCCCGCGACGCTCGCCGGGCTTGGCGACAAGCTGGCGGCGCGCGCCGCGGCGTGCGCGGCCGGCGTGCCGATGGTGCCGGGCTCGGTGACTCCGCCGGCCACGCTCGACGAGGCGAAGGACGTCGCGAAGCAGGTCGGCTACCCGCTCATGCTCAAGGCCGCGGCCGGCGGCGGCGGCAAGGGCATGCGGGTGGCGCGCGACGCCGCCGGACTGGAGTCGGCGTGGTCGCTGACCCGCGGCGAATCGCTCGCGGCCTTCGGCGACGACCGCGTCTACATCGAGCGCTACATCGAGCGCCCGCGCCACATCGAAGCGCAGATCCTGGCGGACGCGAGCGGGCGCGTGGCGTGCCTGGGCGAGCGCGAGTGCTCGGTGCAGCGCCGCCACCAGAAGCTGCTCGAGGAGACCCCCTCGCCCGCCTTCGATGACGCCACGCGCGCGCGCTTCGCCGAGGCCGCGGTGCGGGTGGCGAAGCAGGTCGGCTACCTGAACGCCGGCACGGTGGAGTTCATCCTCGACGAGAGCGGCGCGTTCTACTTCCTCGAGGTCAACACGCGGCTCCAGGTGGAGCACCCGGTCACCGAGATGGTGACCGGGCTCGACCTGGTGGCCGAGCAGGTGCGCATCGCCGAGGGCGCGCCGCTCTCGTTCGGCGACACGCCGCCCGCGCCGCGCGGCTGGGCGATGGAGGCGCGCATCGTGGCCGAGGACCCGCTGGTCGGCTTCATGCCCTCGGTGGGCCGCATCGAGCGCGTCCGCTTCCCGCAGGGCCCCGGCGTGCGCAACGACGCCGGCTTCTACCGCGGTTACGAGGTGCCGATCTTCTACGATTCGCTGCTCAGCAAGCTCATCGTGCACGGCCGCGACCGCGAGCAGGCGCGCCGCCGGCTGGCGCGCGCGCTGCGCGAGTTCGTGATCGAGGGCGTGCACACCAACCTGTCGTTCCACCGCTGGCTGGTCGCGCACCCCGAGTTCGTCGCCGGGAACCTCTCGACCCGCTTCATCGAGGAGCACTTCGATCCCGCACTGCTCGGTCCCGACGCGGCGGCCGCCGAGGTCGCGCTGCTCGCCGCCGCGCTCCACGCGCGCGCGGACCGGCTGAGTGTGGCGCTGCCCGCGGGCGACGACGGCGCGCGCTCGCCGTGGCGCTGGGCGGAGCGGCGGCGCCACGCGCCGCAGGGGAAGCGATGAGGTTCTGGGTCACGCTCGAGGGCCGCGAGGCCGAGGTCGAGCTGCACGCCGAGGGCGGCCAGCTCTGGCTCGACGTGGAGGGCCGGCGGCTCGAGGCCGACTTCCGGCGGCTCCCCGACGGCGAGGTCTACTCGCTGCTCGTGAACGGTCGCTCGCACGAGGTGCGCGTCTCGCCCGCCGGCGAGCACCTCGAGGTCACCTACGGCGGCGTCACCTTCCCGGTCGAGGTGCGCCATCCGCTCGAGAAGGCGCTGCAGGCGGTGCAGCGCGCGCGCGGCAAGCCCGCGGGCGAGACCATTGCCGCGCCCATGCCCGGCCTGGTGGTGGCGCTGCGCGTGCGCCCCGGCGACGCGGTCAGGCCCGGGCAGGCGGTCGCAGTGGTGGAGGCGATGAAGATGCAGAACGAGCTGGTGGCACGCGAGGGCGGCGTGGTGAGCGAGGTGCTGGTCGAGGAGCGCGCCACGGTCGCGGCCGGCCAGCCGCTGCTGAAGATCCGCCCGGAGCAGCCGTGAGCGCGCGCACCCCGCGCAGGCGCGCGCAGCCGCCTGCGACGACCGGGCCGAAGACCCCGCTCCTGCCGCGCGAGACCTCGTCGGGCATCCCGGTCGCATCCGCCTACTTCGCGGACGATCTGCCGGCCGCGGCGCGCCGCGCGCGCGCGCCGGGCGAGCCGCCCTACACGCGCGGCATCCATCCCGGCATGTACCGCGCGCGGCTGTGGACCATGCGCCAGTACGCCGGCTTCGGCAGCGCGCGACAGACCAACCAGCGCTTCCGCTACCTGCTCGCGCAGGGGCAGACCGGGCTCTCCGTGGCCTTCGACCTGCCCACGCAGATGGGCTACGACTCCGACCACCCGCTGGCGCGCGGCGAGGTCGGCAGGGTGGGCGTCGCCATCTCCTGCCTCGCCGACATGGAGGAGCTGCTCGATGGGCTGCCCCTCGACCGGGTCACCACCTCGATGACCATCAACGCCACCGCGCCGCTGCTGCTCGCCTTCTACGTCGCGGTGGCAGACGCGCGCGGTGTGCCGCGCGCGCAACTGGGCGGGACGGTGCAGAACGACGTCCTGAAGGAGTACGTCGCGCGCGGCACCTACATCTACCCGCCCGAGGCGTCGCTCCGGCTCGTCACCGACGTGTTCGCGTTCACCGCCGACGAGGCGCCGCAGTGGAACAGCATCTCGGTCTCCGGCTATCACATGCGCGAGGCCGGCGCCACCGCGGTGCAGGAGCTGGCCTTCACGCTGGCCGACGGGCTCGCCTACCTCGAGGCGGCGCGGAAGCGCGGGCTCGACCTGATCCGCATCGCGCGGCGGATCTCGTTCTTCTTCAGCGCGCACAACCACCTGCTGGAGGAGGCCGCCAAGTTCCGCGCCGCCCGCACGCTGTGGGCCGAGCTGCTGCGCGAGCGCTTCCGCGTCACCGACCCCGAGGCCCTGAAGCTCCGCTTCCACACCCAGACGGCGGGCTCGATGCTCACCGCCCAGCAGCCGCTCGTGAACGTGGTGCGTACGACCGTGCAGGCGCTCGCGGCGGTGCTCGGCGGCACGCAGTCGCTGCACACCAATTCCTACGACGAGGCGCTGGGGCTGCCGGGCGCGGAGTCCGCGCTGCTCGCGCTGCGCACGCAGCAGGTGCTGGCGCACGAGAGCGGCGTCACCGACACCGCCGATCCGCTCGCCGGCTCGTATTTCGTCGAGGCGCTGACCGCGGAGCTCACGGCGCGCGCGCGCGCGCTCATCGCCCGCGTGGACGCCATGGGCGGGATGCTCGAGGCCATCCGCGCGGGCTGGGTGCAGGAGGAGATCCACCGCTCGGCCTACCGCTGGCAGCAGGAGGTGGAATCGGGCGCGCGCGTCATCGTCGGGGTCAACCGCTTCGCCGACGAGGAGCCGCCGGCCGCCCCGTCATTCACACCCGATCCCGCGGTCGAGCGCGAGCGCGCCGAGAGGCTCGCGGCCTGGCGCGCCGGGCGGGACGTCATCGCCGTGGACGAATCGCTGGCGCGGCTCGAGCGCGGCGCGCGCGGCAGCGAGAATCTGGTGCCCCTGATCCTCGCTGCGCTGAAGCAGCGCGCCACCCTCGGCGAGGTGTGCGACGCCCTGCGGGGCGTGTTCGGCGTCTACCGCCCGGGGCAGGTCGCATGAGCGGCGAGCCGCGTGAAGAAGCGAAGGCGGGCGCGTCCGTCACCGGCCTCTCCCACGTCGCGATCGCCGTCGAAGACGCCGACTCCCTGGCCGCCGCGTTCGTCTCCGCGCTCGGCGCCACGCGCGGCGCCGAGGAGCTTCTGGACGGCGGCGCGCTGCGCGTGGTGTTCGTCCATCTCGGGCCCGTCACCTTCGAGCTGCTCGAGCCGCGCTCGCCGGAGCACACCGTGGCGAAGTTCCTCGCGTCGCGCGGCCCCGGGCTCCACCACGTGAGCCTCGAGGTGGCGGACATCGCGGCCGCCCTCGCGCGCTGCCGCGACGCCGGCGTGCGCCTGGTGGACGAGACCCCGCGCGCGGGCGCCCACGGCACGCAGGTGGCCTTCCTCCACCCGAAGAGCCTGGGCGGGGTGCTGGTGGAGCTGAGCCAGGCGCGCGAACCCTAGGCATTCAGCGGGTTTCGCAATCTCCCGTCGCGGTGCTCGCCCCGCGGCGCTAGGATAGAGGCGGTCAAACGGACGCCCGTCCTCCCCCCGGCAGCCCCGAGACACCGGGCTCCCGGGCCGTGCTTCCTAGGCCCGGGCGCCCTGATCGCGGAGGAACGCGCATGCGCCTTGCTTCTCCCCTCGTCCTCCTGCCGGCGCTGTTCGCGCTGTTCGTGCCCGCGGCTCCCGTGGCCGCGTCCTCCCCGAACATCGTGATCGGCGAATTCCGCATCCGCGGCCCGAACGGGGCGAGCGACGAGTTCATCGAGATCTACAACCTGTCGGGCACCACCGTGAACCTCGGCAGCTGGAAGGTCAACGGCTCCAACAGCAGCGGCTCCATCTCGACGCGGGCCACGATCCCCGCGAACACTTTCCTCAACCCTGGCTGCCACTACCTGCTCGCGAACGACAGCCCGAGCGGCTACTCGGGCGGCGTGGCGCCGGACCAGACCTACACCACCGGGATCACCGACGACGGCGGGATCGCGTTGCTCAACCCGGTCTCGGTCGTCGTGGACCAGGTCGGGATGAGCGTCGGCTCGACCTACAAGGAAGGCACGGTGCTCACGCCGCTCACCACCGACACGAACCGCAGCTACGAGCGCCTGCCGGGCGGCATCGGGGGAAACGGACAGGACCTCGACGACAACGCCTCGGACTTCTTCGTGGCTTCACCGAGCAACCCGCAGAATCGGGCCTCGATCTGCGTCGCCGCCACGCCCGCGACCAGCGAGACCTGGGGCCGGGTGAAGATCCTGTATCGGTGATATGGAGTGACCGTTCGTCAACAGCGACCACCCTCGTTCGCGGGGGTGGTCGCTGTGTCTGCGCTCCCGGGCGGGGTCCGGCAGTAGCGAACCGGGAAGCCGCGGCCGCGCGCCTTCCCCTCGCATTCCCCAGCGTCGCATTCCCCTGTCGCATTCCCCTGTCGCATCCGCGCGGCCCCGTTCGCGCTCCTCGCCGTGCTGGGGTCCTTCGCCACCGCTTTCGCGACCTCGACCACGCTCGTCATCGGCGAGTTCCGCACGCGCGGGCCCAATGGAGCGGACGACGAGTTCATCGAGCTGTACAACGTGTCCACCAGTCCGTTCCTGATCGGCGGCTGGACCGTCCACGCCTCGGACAACGCGGGGAACACGGTCGAGCTGGGGATGGTGACCGGCGGCATCGTGGTGTTCCCGGGCTGCCGCTACCTGTTCGCGAACCCGAACGGCTACTCGGGTTCGGTGGCGCCCGACCAGTGGTTCACGACCGGCAGCATCCCTGACGACGGCGGCGTCTCGGTGCGGTACGGCACCATCATCATCCGACGCGGCCGGGATGAGCCCGGGCTCGGCGTACCAGGAGGGCACGCTGCTGGCGCCGCTCACCACGAACGTGGACCAGAGCTACGAGCGCAAGCCGGGCGGCGGGCTCGGGAGCGGACAGGACACCGACGACAACGCCACGGACTTCCAGCTCATCTCCCCGAGCGACCCGCAGGGTGCCGCGTCCAGCTGCCACGGCCTGACGCCGGCGCGGGGCCGGACGTGGGGAGAGGTGAAGCTGCTCTACCGGTGATCGTGGCGGACGAAGGAACGCCGCGGCGGAGATCATCGCCGCGGCGTTCGATCGTCTGCGGTCCGGAGCGCTACGCCTTCTGCAGCGCCCGCCCGTCGCCGTAGGCGCGGAACAGCTCGCCCCAGCCGGTCTTCATGATGTCGCGCACGCGCGGCCTGCCCTTCACCGGGTACCAGTACCCGTCGTGGTAGGCGCGCGAGGCCGCGTAGCTCCACGGCACGATGGGCGAGCGCAGCAGGATGTTCTCGAGGGGCTTCAACGGCCCCCAGTAGATGAGCTTCTGCCCCCACGAGGCGAAGGTGTTCTCCCCGAGGCTGCCGCGGAAGCCGAAGTTCACGCCCTCGATGTCGTCGCCCACGATCTCGATCTCCTCGGGGCGGCCGACGCCGAGCCCGTGCTCGTGCGCGAGGCGGATGAACTTCAGGTCGGCCATGGGATCGAAGCCCATCAGCTTCGCCGCGATGGCATCAATGGCCACGCAGTCGCTGGAGGCCAGGATGTAGTTCTTGACGTGCGGGCGCATCGCCCGCGGCCCCGGCCCCTCGCCGGCGATGGTGCCGTCCATCACCGCGAAGATGCCGGGGTGAATCTCCTTCTGGATGCGCAGCAGGTCCACGAGCGTCTCGTGGATCACCGAGTGGGTCCAGTGGCGGTTGAGGTTCAGCAGCCCGCCGAAGGCGTTCTTCATCGAGCCGGTGGTACCGGTGAAGACGTGGGTCTTCACCGTCGGCATGTGGATGACGTTCTTCCCCAGCAGCAGCTTCGGGATCTGGATGCCCTGCTTCTCGAATACCCGGTCGAGCACCAGCATCTTCGCCTTCGGCTCGTAGCGCACCCACTCGGTCGGCGGCTCGCTCAGGTACTGGATCGGCACCTGGTAGCGGTCGAGCACCGGCTGCAGGTGGTTGTTGACCGCGCCCTCGCGGCAGCTCACCACCACGGTGTCGTTCTGGGCGGCGATCAGGTCGCGCGAGACGTCGTAGCCGTCGCGCTTCAGCTTCTCGATGACGCCGTGCATCTGCCACGGCGTGGTCGAGCAGGCCGGCATGTAGACGTGCCAGGAGATGTTGATCCTGAGGCAGGTCTGGGCGCTGAACGGCAGCGATTCGCGGTAGCCCGCCAGGTCCATCA
>CAYHRW010000114.1:0-8316 GCA_964359105.1 uncultured bacterium | reverse complement strand
CACGGCTGCTGGAGAAGCTCGGCCGCCCCGCCGAGGCGATCGCCGACTACCGCGAATTCCTGAGGCTGTGGAAGGACGCCGACCCCGGCACGCCCGAGGTCGCCCAGGCGCGCACGGCGCTGGCGCGGCTCGAACGTGCCACGCCGGCCGCGTCACACCGGGATCGCTGACATGGCTCGACCCATCATCACCTTCACCTCAGACTTCGGGCTTCAGGACTGGTTCGTGGGCGTGGTGCATGGCGTGCTCCACCAGCTCTGTCCCGAGGCGCGCGTGGTGGACCTGTCGCACGACATCCCGCCCGGGCACGTCGCGCGCGCCGCGTTCGTGCTCGAGGCGGCCTCGCCCGACTTCCCCGACGGCACCATCCACCTGGCGGTCGTGGATCCGGGCGTGGGCACCGGGCGGCGCGCGCTGGCGGTGAAGGCGCGCGGACACTTCTTCGTGGGCCCCGACAACGGCGTGCTCGAGTGGGCGCTGCGCGACGCCGCAGCCGAGGCGCATGCGCTCACCGAGGAGCGCTTATTCCGCCAGCCGGTCTCGCGCACCTTCCACGGGCGCGACGTGTTCGCGCCGGTCGCGGCGCACCTGGCGTGCGGGACCGCGCTCGCGGACCTCGGGCCGGCGGTGCGCGACCCGGTGCGGCTGCCGGACGCGGTGCCGCGCGTGCGCGACGGGCTGCTCGAGGGCTGCATCATGCTGGTGGACCGCTTCGGCAACGCGCTCACCAACCTGTGCGCCGAGGATCTCGCCCGCGCCTTCCCCGGCGTGGCCGAGTCGCAGCTAGAAGTGACGGTGAGCAGGCACCGCATCGCCGGGCTCACGCGCTCCTACGGGGACCGCCCGGTCGGCGCGTTCGTCGCGATCATGGGCTCGAGCGGCCGGCTCGAGATCGCGCAGGTGGGCGGACATTGCGGTTCGCGTCTCGGCATCGGCGAGCGCGACCCCGTGACGGTGCGGCGCGCGGATTGAGACCGAACCCCCGCCACGACGAAGCCCCGGCCTCGCACGATCGTGAGGCCGGGGCTTCCGCGTCGTGGGCCGCGCTCAGCGCACGTTGCGCTTCGTCGTCTTCGGCGCCGGCGTCTCCGCCGAGAGCGCCATCAGCTTGCTCGCGCGCGGGAACAGATCGAGCGCGGCGTTGAGCTGGGGATCGTCCTCCACAAGGATGCGATAGCGCTCGACCGAGCCGAGCGTGGCCTGCGCCAGGTCGGCGCGCAGCTGGCGCAGCATGAACGGCCGGTCGGCCTTCCACACCGAGTCGCTGACCACGACCTTCGACTCCTCCATGGTCTTCCGCAGCGCGGTCCATTCGTCGTCGCTCAAGGTGAAGTCCCGGCCCAGCAGCTCGCGCGTCCACTTCACCGCCTTGTGGGCCGTGGTGTAATGGGTCGCGAACGTCAAGAACCCGCGCTTCTGGATCATCTCGAACTGCGGGGGCGTGAGGCGCTCGCCCTCCTTGAGCACCACGTCCGGGTAGATGCCGCCGCCGCCGAAGACGGTGCGGCCGGCCGTGGTCTTGAACTTCGGCCGCTTGGCCAGCACCGAGTCCGGAGGCACGTCGTCCCGGTACGCCTCCTCCGCGTAGTCGCGCTTGTCCTTGTCGGAGTAGTCGCGCTGGATGAGCCGCCCGCTCGGCGTGTAGTACTTGGCGATGGTGAGCAGCAGCTTGGAGCCATCCGAGAGCTTGAGTTGGTTCTGGACCAGCCCCTTGCCGAAGGAGTTCGTGCCCGCCACCAGCCCGCGATCGAGGTCCTGCAGCGCGCCCGCCACGATCTCCGAGGCCGACGCGCTGCCGTGGTCGATGAGCGCGATCACGGGCTCCCGGGTGGTGATCCGCACGCGGTCGCTGCTGCGGTAGTCGGCGTTGGCCGACGGGATGCGCCCGCGCGTGTAGACCAGCAGCCGGTCGCTCGGCACCAGCTGGTCGAGCACCTCCACCGCCTGCGACAGCAGCCCGCCCGAGTTCGAGCGCAGGTCGAGCACCAGCTGCTTCATGCCCTGCCCGTGGAGCTTCGCGAGCGCCTTCTCCAGCTCCTCGCCGGTGGTCTGCGAGAAGCGAATGATCCGCACGTAGCCGATCCCGGGGCGGATCATGTAGCTGTAGGGGACGCTCTCGATCGGGATCTTGGCGCGCTCGATCGAGAAGTGGAGCGGCTCGGGCTCGCCTTCGCGCACGATGGTGACCTCCACGGTCGAACCGGTCGCTCCGCGCAGCAGCTTGAACACGTCGTCGTTGGTGATGTTCTTCTGCAGGGGCTTGCGGTCCACCTCGACGATGCGGTCGCCGGCGCGGATGCCGAGCCGATAGGCGGGCGTGCCCTCGAGCGGCGAGATCACGACGATGGCGTTGTCGCGCAGGTCGAACTGGATGCCGATGCCCGAGTACTCGCCCTTGAAGTCCTCGTCCATCCGCTCGGCGCGCTGCGGCGGCAGATAGACCGTGTGCGGGTCGAGCGTCTTGAGCATCCCGTCGATGGCGCCCTTGATGAGCTTCTGGTTGTCGGGCTGGTCCACGTAGTGCTGCTGGACCAGAAACAGCACCTGCGAGAACAGGTCGAGCTGGCTGCGCAGGTCGTCGGTGGCCTGGAGCCCCCGCGCCATGCCGAAGCCCAGCAGCAGCGCGAGGGACATGGCGGCGACGAGCGGGCCGAGACGCTTGCGAGGTGCGGAGGTCATTCCGGTTTCCTTCCTGCGTTGCGGGGAGTCGGGTTCTCTAGACGGAGGGCGTCCGGTCGCGGAGCCGGCCCAGCCGCTCCACGGCCGCCTCGAGTGTCTCGCGCCGCCGCGCGAAGTGGAAGCGCAGCCGCTCGTGGCCTGCCGCGGGGTCCGAGTAGAAGCTGGAGCCCGGCACCGCCGCGACGCCCACCTCCGACACCAGGAAGCGTGCAAAGGCCACGTCGTCGGGGAAGCCGAAGCTCGAGATGTCGGTCATCACGTAGTACGCGCCGCGCGGCGTGAACGCCTTGAAGCCGGCCGCCGCCAGCGCGGGCACCAGGTACTCCCGGCGCGCGCGGTAGTTGAGCGCGAGCTGCCGGTAGTACTCCACGGGTGAGTCTAACGCCACGGCCGCCGCTTCCTGTAGCGGCGCGGGCGCTCCCACGGTCAAGAAGTCGTGAACCTTGCGGATCGCGGCGGTGAGCGGCGGCGCCGCCAGGCACCAGCCGACCCGCCAGCCGGTCACGGCGTAGCTCTTGGAAAGCCCGCTGATGGTGACGGTGCGCTCGCGCATCCCTTCGAGCGTGGCCAGGCTCACGTGCTCGGCGCCGTCGTAGAGGATGTGCTCGTAGATCTCGTCGGTGACCGCCACCACGTCCCACCTGCGGCACAGCGCGGCGACCTGCTCGAGCTCGGCGCGAGAGAACACCTTCCCCGTCGGGTTGTTGGGCGTGTTGATGACGATGGCCTTGGTCCGGTTCGAGAACGCGCGCTCCAACTCCGCCGGGTCGAACGACCAGTCGGGCTCGCGCAGCCGCACGAAGCGCGGCGCGGCGCCGCACAGGATGGCGTCGGGGCCGTAGTTCTCGTAGAACGGCTCGAAGACGATGACCTCCTCGCCCGGGTCCACCAGCGCGAGCAGCGTGCTCGCCATGCACTCGGTCGAGCCGCAGCACACCGTGACCTCGGCCTCGGGGTCGTAGCGCAGGCCGGACGTGCGCTCGACCTTCGCCACCAGCGCGTCGCGCAGGCGCTTCGCCCCCCAGGTGATGGCGTACTGGTTGACGTCCGCCCGCACCGCGCGCACCGCCTCCTCCTTGAGCGCGTCGGGCGCCGGGAAGTCGGGGAACCCCTGCGCGAGGTTGACGCCGCCGTGCCTGTGGCACAGGCGGGTCATCTCGCGGATGACCGACTCGGTGAAGAGCGTGCTGCGGCGGGAGACCAGGTCGCGCATGAGGACGGGGAGTCTAACCCGGCGCGCGGGCGGAGCCCAACTCGCATCCTGCACGGGCATCCTGCAGGGGCCCGTTGCCTCGCATGGGGCCGCCGCATCGGTGGAAGGGAGTGACGGAGAGAGGCGTCGGGCCGGACGGGTCCGCGCCGGGCGTCGCCCGGGCGCCCCGGTGCGTCGGCTCGTCAGCCGGTCAGACGAGACCCGGGACCGGGCGCGCCCGTGACCGGCTTGCCCGTGATGGCGCTCTCGTGATGGTGATCGCAGTACGTGCAGCGCGGATAGAGCAGGACGTTGACGGCGGTCACGACCACGGCGCGCACGGACTCGTACGAGGCGGCCGGCAGCCGGCGCATGGCGTGCCAGAAACGATGGACGGGCCGAGCCAGAATCCCGCTGAGATGCGCAGCCAGGGCGAAGCTGCCAAGCAGGAGGAGACCGATCAGCCATGCCGCCGCGAGGATCGCCAGCGCGATCGTGACGAACGCGAGCAGGAACACCAGCAGCATCAGGAGGAAGAGATCCCCGAACGTGAACTGGTCGTGGCTTCCCGCCCAGGAGTTTGCGTAGAGAAGCGCCGCGATGGCGGCCAACAGAGCCGCCAGAGGAGCGGCCAGCTCGAACATGCGCTCGCATGAGAAACGCGACATGAGCGACCTCCGCGTCACCATCGCTCGGTCCTTGCCGTGGCGCCCACGGCGCTGGACCTCACGCCTCGCACTCGCGTCTACACGCTCCCTCCAGCCGGTGGCCCGGTCAACGCCGATTTCGCAAGCGGATGGACAGCGGGAGGATAGACGCACGCTCGGAGCGAGCCCTTCCCGCCGCCGGGGCACCGGGGCTGCGAGCCAGGGTCACCCCTGTCATCGGTACAGCGTCTTCATCCGACCCCAGCTACGCGCCCCCGCCGGCGTGGCCGCGTCGCAGAACGTGGTTCCCGCGAGCGTGATGGAGTAGCTGGAGGAGGTGAGCGTCGCGCTGCCTCCCCAGCCGAGCAGGGTGCCGGCGGCGCCCGGACCATCGGGGGCGCGCGCCCCGGATACCCAGGGCGAGAGCCAGATGTTGCCGCCGGCGCTCAACGCGTCGCGGCCGTCGCCCGAGATGGCGAGGTAGTACTGGCCCGACGTGCTGACGAAGGACGACGGGATGAGGACCCAGCCTGCCGCGCAGGCGTCGTTGAGGGCGATGCCGTTGCCGGCGGCGTCGAAGAGCCAGAGGTCGGGATCCAGGAACATCGTGCAGTTGATGTGCGCCAGGAACGACGCGGGGGCGGTGACTTTGACGCAGTACAGGTCCACGTCGGCGGGTGAGCTGAACGTCCCGTTGATCGTGGTCAACGGCCCTGAGCCGGCCGTGGTCTGCGCGGTCGAGACGAGATCTCCGGCATCGCCCGTCTCGGTCCAGGTCTGCGCATGGACGGGCGCTGCGAGCACCAGGAGCAGGGCGAGGAGCGGGAGCGGGGAGCGGAACCAGGGGATGCGATGCGCCATGGCGGGTCTCCGTGGAGGAGGTCTTGGCCCCCTGGAGAGACGCCGTGCGCGTCGAAGGCCGGGGGGAGGGCGGAATCCTACCCGAGGGTCGCCGCGGCCGCCAGCATCTTCCGATTGCATCTTCCCCGATTGACATCCTCCCGCCCCTCGCCCACCTTGCCCGGCCATGGACGCTCAGCGCGGCATCGCGCGCCGCATGGTGGTGGGGCTGCCGCAGGACGGGCTCGCGCCGGCGTGGGAGAAGGACCTCGCGGCCTACGCGCCGGCGGGCGTCATCGTCTTCCGCCGCGACTTCCGTGACCTCGACGACCTGAGGCGGCTGACCGCGCGGCTGCGCGAGCTGGCGCGGCCGCGGCGGCTGTTCATCGCCATGGACGAGGAGGGCGGGTTCGTCTCGCAGCTAGCCGGCCACCTCACCGCGCCGCCCAACGCGCTGCTGCTCTCGCGCGGCTCACCACCGGGCGAGATCGAGTGGCTGGCGCGCGTCACCGGCGAGCGGCTGCGCGCCCTCGGCGTGGACTGGGTGCTGGCACCGGTCGCCGACATCCACTGCGAGCCCGCGAACCCCGTGATCGGCCCGCGGGCCTTCGGCACCGATGCCACGACCGCGGCCCGCGGCGTGGCCGAGGCGGTGCGCGGCTTCCGTGCCGCGCGCGTGGCGTGCTGCATCAAGCACTTCCCCGGACACGGGGCGACGGCGCTCGACTCGCACCTGGCGCTGCCGGTGTGCGGCGCCGACCGCGCCACGCTCGAGCGGCGCGAGCTGGAGCCGTTCCGCGCCGGGCTCACGGCCGATGCCGTGATGACCGCCCACGTCGTCTACCCCGCGCTCGATCCCGACCGCCCGGCCACGTTCTCGAGCGCGATCGCACACGACCTGCTACGCGGGACGCTCGGCTTCCGCGGCGTGTGCCTGACCGACGCGCTCGAGATGAAGGGCGCGGCCGAGGGGCGCGGGCCGCTCGAGGCCGGGCGCCAGGCGCTCGCTGCGGGCTGCGACCTACTGCTCTACGTCTTCCACGACGAGGAGCTGCGGCGCGTGCGGCTCGAACTGGCGCGCGCGCTGGTGGACGGTCGCATCGAACGCGCGGGCTTCGACGCCGCGCGGGCGCGGCTTGCCGCGCTCGACGCCAGCCTGCCCGAGCCCGCGGCCGAAGAGCTGGCGCGCCCGCTCGAGTCGCTGACGCCGCCGGAGTTCGAGGAGAGGCTCGAGCGCATCATCGAGCGGGGACTGGTGGTGCAAGGCGCGTTGCCCGCGTCGGCCATCGGCAAGCCGTGGCGCGTCGAGGCGCCCGAGTTCCCGTTCGGAGCGCAGCTCGCCGGCGACCTCGCCGCCGCGGGCGTGCCGGTCGCGGGAGATGGCGCCGGAGTCGAACTGGTCGCGGTCGCGAGTCGCCTGCCGCTGCCGGCAGTCGAGATCGAGCGCCTGCGCGCGCTCGCCCGCGCGCGGCCCACCGTGCTGGTCGGTCTCCAGAACGACGCGTTCCTCGACGCCGTCCCCGAGGCCGCGGTGCGGCTCTCCGCCGCCGACGCCACGCCGCTCACGCGCCGCGTGGTGGCGCGCAGGCTGGCTGGAATCGCGCGGGGCCAGGCAGGCGCGTAGGGCTCCACGCCCCACCCCGCAGCAGCGCGGGGCCGGCGCTCAGCGAAACTCGCTCAATACGAGAAGTGCATCTGCAGGTACGCCTGCTTCTCGCTCTTCAGCTCGTTCCCGAACGGATCCTTGTCCGCTCTGGGATCCACCACGCGCGCCACCCAGCGCAACTCGGCGAAGGGAACAGGCACGTACTCGCCCTCCAGAGCGTAGCGCTGGTAGGTGTTCTGCTCGCGCACGATCCTGTCGCTGCTGCGGTCGGCCTCGAGCCGGTCGAAGCGCAGGCGGAGGTTCCACGCGCGGGAGAGCGCGTAGTCGGCCTCGGCGAATCCCGCCAGCAGGTTGGTCTTCTCGCCGGTGATCGCCTCGTCCGTGCCGGCGGCGATCTCGCCGAGCAGCGCCAGCTTCCGGTAGTGCCCGATGCCGTAGTAGCCCCAGCGTGTGGCGCGCCGCCTGCTGCTGAAGGACTCCTTCTGGTAGTTGTCGTAGAGGGACACCGCGCCCTGGTACCAGGCGTTGTTGTAGCCGACCTTGAGCGTCTTGGTCTCGGCGAACTGGCCGCCGAACACGCTGGCGCCGCCGTTGGTGAGCGCGAGCCGGCCGAAGAGGCTGCCCTGGCTCGTGCCGTACTCGACGCCCATGTCCGGGCTGCGCGGATCGTAGGGCAGGAAGGTCTGGCCGGTCTGGAAGTCGAGGAACGAGTTGCGCGTCGCCACGGTGTGATCGTCCATGCGCAGCCCGAAGGGCGTGCGGAAGCGTCCGGCCTTGAGGTACCCGTCGAGCGGGAAGCCGCTGACGAGACCGAAGGCGTCCTTGCTGGCGAAACGCCCGCTCGTCCCGCCCTCGGAGAAGGCGTCGGCGGTGTAGACCAGCGCCAGGCGCTGGTGCGGCTGGAACGCGAAGTGGAGCGCGTTCTGCATGTTGAAGAACCCGAGCCGCTCCAGCGAGTCGCTCTTCGCGATGGCGTTCGCGAGCAGCATGAAGCGCTGGTTCACGCCGAGGTAGACGGGGACGTTCTCTCCCAGCCGGTTCACCACGGCCAGGTCCTTCCACGCCTCCGACGTGTCGGCCTCGAGCGCGTGCCGGTTGCGCGCGTAGGCGAAGCCGAAGTCGTTGCGCGGGCCGCCCCCGTTCGGGTCGAAGTGGCAGCTCTGGCACATCAGGCCCTGGCGCGCCGCGTAGAGCGGGACCGTGCCGGCGGAACGCGGGCGGACGAACGGGACGAGCGCGAAGAGCAGCATTGCGATCGGGAGTGCGCGGGCGACGAGGCGCATGGTGTCCTCCGGGAGATGCGGAAGTGACTCAGGCCGCGGCCCGGCGCCTGCCACAGGCAGGGCGGGAAG
>CAYHRW010000113.1:3427-8317 GCA_964359105.1 uncultured bacterium | reverse complement strand
GTCGGCCGCGGTCAGGCGCCAGCGCTCGACTCGCGCGCCGAGCTGCGGCGCTGGGTTGCGTTCGACCCGCGCGAGCGGCGACCAGCGGCGGTGCAGCTCGGCGGCCGGGTCCGTGGGCCACAGCCACCAGCATGCCGCCGCCACCACGATCAGCCCGAGCACGGCCAGGAGCCATCGCATGGCTCGATCAGCGCGGGCGGCCGACCGGGATCAGGTAGAGCGGCTGCTCGTCGGCCGGCAGCCCGAGCACATCGTGGACCCGGGCATCGTCGAAGGCGCCGACCGGCACGGCGCCGAGCCCGAGCGCGACCGCCTCGAGCAGCAGGTTCTGCGCCGCGTGCCCGGCCTCGAGGTGGACGTAGCGCGCGGCGCGCGCGCCGTACTTCCTCTCGGTGCGGGCCTCCACCGCGGCGATCGCGAACACCGCCGGGGCGCCGCGCATCGCGTCCTGGTCGTGCGCCGCCCGCGCCAGCGCCCGCCTCACGTCGCGCCCGGCGCAGCGCAGCAGCCGGTGCCCCTCCGGGTCGTAGTGGAAGAGCCCGGCGGCGGTCGCCACGTAGGTCTCGAGCGGGTAGAGCGCGCCCGCGCTGGGCGCGGTCCGCCGCCGGGCACCCGCCGGGGCCGGGGCCGCTTCGGTGACGCCCTGCAGGGCCCAGAACAACTGCGACAGCTCCCGGTCGGTGAGCGGCGCGGCCGAGAACTCGCGCACCGAGCGCCGCGCGGCGAGCGCCTCCTCCAGCGTGAGCCGGCCCTTCCGGACCGGCGGGGGCAACGGGGTCGCGGCTTCGGGGGTCGCTGGCATCGCGGTCTTCTCCTCGGCTCGAAACGCGGTAATCGCGACGGCGCACAGGATGCCGAGCAGCAGCTTCGCGGCCCGCCGCACGGGACTTCGATGGTCGTGCGTCATGGCGTCTCACTCCTCTGCGGCCCTTCGCCCCCGCGGCGCGCGCCCCGCACCGGCCGGATGCGAGCGCCCGGGGGACCGGGCCCGTGGTCGAAGCAGCCGGCGAGGCGCGTCCCGCAGCGCCGGCAGCGGGCTTCCTCGTCGAGGTCCCAGGCGCCCAGGCGGTAGCCGTCGCGCTCGATCAGCCGCGCTCCGCACGACGCGCACCAGGTGGACTGGCCCGCGGGGTCGCGCAGGTTCCCGGTGTAGACATGGCGCAGTCCCGCCGCCAGCGCCTGCTTCCGCGCGCGCGCCAGCGTCGCGGCCGGCGTGGGCGGCACCTCGAGCATGCGGAAGTCCGGGTGGAACGCGGTGAGGTGGAGCGGCACCGCGGGGCCCAGCTCATGCGCCACCCAGTCGCACAGCCGGGCGACGTCGTCGTGCGCGTCGTTGTGGCCGGGGATGAGCAGGTTCGTGACCTCGAGCCATACGCTGGTCTCGTTCCTGAGGAAGCGCAGCGTGTCCAGCACCGGCGCGAGCTCGCCCAGGCACAGCGTGCGGTAGAACGCGGGGTTGATCGCCTTGAGGTCCACGTTCGCGGCGTCCATGCGGGAGAAGAACGCCGCGCGCGCCCCGGGCTCGACGTAGCCGGCCGAGACCGCGACCGTGCGCAGTCCGCGTTCGTGCGCTGCCCGCGCGCAGTCCATGGCGTACTCGGCGAAGACCACCGGCTCGTTGTACGTGAAGGCGACGCTGCGGCAGCCCGCGTCCACCGCGGCCTGGGCCACCGCTTCGGGGAGCGCCCAGTCGTCGAGCCGCTCCTCGGCGCGCGCTTTCGAGATGTCCCAGTTCTGGCAGAAACGGCAGCCGAGGTTGCAGCCCACGGTGCCGAACGACAGCACGCCGGTGCCGGGCAGGAAGTGGTGGAGCGGTTTCTTCTCGATCGGATCCACGCAGAACCCGGAGGCGCGGCCGTAGCCGGTGAGCGCCATGCCGTCGCCCCACGCCTGGCGCACGAAGCAGAACCCGCGCTGCCGGTCGCGCAGCCGGCAGTGGCGCGGGCACAGCGTGCACTCGACGCGCCCGTCGTCGAGGCGGCGCCACCACTCGGCGCGCGCCACCCCGGGCGCCAGCAGCTCCCGTGCCGCCGAATCCATCGTTCCCGCTCCCGCCCGCGGCTCAGCGGCCCGCCAGCAGCAGCACCGCCGCCGCGAACTCCGCGCAGCACCACGAGAGCGGCGAGGCCGGGCTGCAGTCGGAAGCGTCGAGGAAGATGCGCTCCGGCATCAGTCCGTAGGCGTTCGCGTTCGCGAGCATCCAGTCCACGTGCCGGCGCGCCGCCTCGCGGTCGCCACGCAGGGCATGGTACTGCGCCGCGGCGGCGGTGGTGAAGAAGAACACGTCGCGCCCGTAGCCGGCGAGGCTGCGGTCCAGCGCCTCGAAGTACTGGAGCCCTCCGCCCTGCCTCTCGCACGCCCGCCGGTAGAAGGCGTTGGTCTCCTCCATCTCGGCGTGGTCGGGGTAGCCCCACAGCACGCCGAAGTTGGCCGAGGTGTCCCACAGGTGGAGCCGGGTCCCGGCGCGGTCGTCCGCGCCGCCCAACCCCTTCGAGCCGGAGAAGCGCACGTCGGCGTAGGTGCGGCGCTCGCGGTCGAACAGCGCGCCGAGCGAGGCGGCGATGGTGCGCGAGGCCTCCATCCAGCGCTTCGCCTGCTCGCGGTCGCCGGACTCCGCGGCGATCCCCGACGCGGTCTCGAGCGCGGCGGAACAGATCATGTTCGTGGCCGGGAGATACCCGGTCCACTCGACGATGCCACCCTCGTAGAGCAGGCCTTCGCGGTCGAGCCGCGACGCCAGGAAGTCGGCCGCCTCATGGATCCGCCCGGGCGCGACGGGCCAGCCGCCCGTCCGCTCGCGGTAGCGCGCCGCCAGCGTGATGAAGTAGCCGCTCGCGTCCCACTCGGGCTCGTCGTAGCGCGCGCCGGTGCCGGCATCCACTGCCCTCCCGCGTGCGTCGTAGCGCGCGTACCACTCGCCCGCGCTCCTGCGCGGGATGCGCGGGTCGGCCCAGAACTCGAGCACCTCGCGCGCCTCGGCGGGATGTCCGGTGAGCAGAAAGACGCGCGCGCACATCATCGCGTCGCGCGGGTAGAGCTGCGGCATGCCGTGGGTGACGAACTGACCGGTGACGTCGGCCGGGATCTGCCCGCGCAGGCACGCGGCCTTCGCCGCGTAGAGGTTGCGGCGGTAGGCCTCGAGCAGGCGGTCGGCGCCCGGGGTGCCGGGCGGGAAGGCCGGCTCGAGGCCGCGGTCCATCCACGCGCGCCAGTGCTCCGCGGCGGCGCGGGCCAGCCCCGCCTCATCGCGCAGGCGCGCGGCCAGGGCGAGAGCCTCTTCGGTAGAGGCGCCCGCCGCGACGATCACGTCGGCGGTCGCACCGCCCGCCGGGAGCGGGCCTTCGAGGACGACGGTGGAGTCGCGCACCTCCACGCGCGATCCGGGCCCGCGGAGCGCGAACGCCAGCGCCGGCCCGCTCGACCACCGCGCCACCGCGATCCCCTCGTTCGTGGCCGCGAGCGAGTCGAGCGCGGTGACGCGGTCGGTCACCAGGGTCTTCCGCAGCGTGATCTCGCAGCGCAGCGACGCCGCGCGCTTCGCCCCGCGCACGCGCAGCGACAGCACCAGCGCGTCGTCCGGATGCGCGAAGCACCTCGTCTCCGCCTCCGAGCCGTCCTCGAGCCGGGTGCGCGTGAGCGTGCTGAAGAACTCGTCCATCCCGACCGAGATGGGGGCTCCGCTCTCGGCGACGACGCGGCCGCGGCCGTCGCGCAGGTCGAACGCGGTCGCGGCCACGCGGTCGGTGGCGTAGTCGCCGACGTAGAGGTGCTGCACGCCGCGCCGCCCGGTCGCGCGCACGATGCGCGGGTCGTCGGAGTAGACCGCGGTGAGCCCGACGCCGCCGAGGATGGCGGATCCCTTCCAGGGCGGGGCGGCGGCGCGCGCCACACCGGGCAGGCCGGCGAGGAGCACCGGCAGCAGCAGCGGGAACACCAGCCCTTCCCTCGTCATGGCGCGGGCTGCGGCCTCCATGCAGGACACGTGCGGGGAGCGACGATACCCCATCGGCGGACCCTGCGCCCGCGGCCGTGGCCTCCGCACCGGGGTCCGGAGCTCCCGACCTTGTTCCGCCCGGGCTGCCCGCAGCAGCCCCGGGGCCGTCGCGCACCCGAGTTTCCGATGGCGGCGGGGGAAGTGCGCCGGGTAGACTATTGAATACGAGCCGCTCGCCCGCTCACCATACGGGCGCAGCCTCTGAGTTCCCCGCTGGTCCACCCCATGACCGCGCACCTCGCACGGCCTGGAACGAGGAGGAACACATGGGATACGTCCGTCGCGCGCTCCTGGCGAGCGCGCTGCTCGCCACCGTCCTCTGCACGGCCACCGCTTCCGCCAGCACGCGCGTCGTGGTCGCCGACAACGGCACGGGCACCACCAGCTTCCCGCCCTACGCCCTCCCCGGCTACCAGAGCCCAGGTCGCGTGCTCCTGATCTCGGACGGGCTGCCGGCGGGCTCGAAGATTCTCGCCACGCTCACGATGCACGGCATCGCGGTCATCTCGGAAGTGCCGGGAGGCGGTCTCGGAGGCGCGGTCCAGACCTTCAGGGCGAAGCTCCAGCTCGACCTCGAGGGTACCGGCGCCTACGCCGGCTACTCCCGCAGCGTCACGCTGGCGGTGGACTTGGGGGTGTCGCACACCGCCCCACGGCTCCCGGGCACGACGCCGCAGAGCTTCGACACCGACATGTTCCAGTTCTTCGCCCAGTTGCCTCCGGGCGACCCGGACTTCGACCT
Organism: uncultured bacterium; assembly: GCA_964359105.1. Taxonomy (GTDB): domain Bacteria; phylum Eisenbacteria; class RBG-16-71-46; order RBG-16-71-46; family RBG-16-71-46; genus JACRPT01. Next base: position 3,581 of record CAYHRW010000113.1, on the reverse strand, counting down.
CCTGCGCATCACCGGCGGCACCGACTTCAGCATGCCGAGCCCCGGCCACACGACGCTCACGCGGCTGCCGGACGGCAACTGGGCGGTGGACAGCTTCTTCGACATCACCTACCGCGTTGATTTCATCGGCGCGCCGGGCGGCGTGTTCGCCGGC